>NZ_JBFUJG010000237.1:0-4825 GCF_056401495.1 Mucilaginibacter sp. P4_E8 | reverse complement strand
CAATTACTACTACCTCACTAAGTGCGCTTGATGATTCTTTTAATTGAACATTAATTACGCTTTTACCGGCTGCGCTTACTTCCTGTGTAGTAAAACCGGTATATGAAAATACCAAAACATTGTTGGCATCTGATAGCTGTATGGTATAATTACCATTAGCATCTGTAAGTGTACCAGCTGTGGTACCTTTTATTCTAATGCTTACCGCGGGTAAAGGTGAGTTGTCTTGCGAACTGGTAACCTTTCCGCTAATTTTAAGCTGGGCCATTACCTGCAGGGATAATAGCGAAAACAGGATTGAGTAGATAAGTTTTTTCTTCATAACATTATTTTAAAAATGGGAATTGATCTTTTAGATATATCACAATGGATATTTGAAACCATCGGTAATGATTACGGTGGCTGGCAGCAGTAAAGGCTTAATTGCTGCTTAAAAAAGAGCAAAGCCATTCGTGCTACCTTCATGGCATTAACTTTTTTCATTAAATTCATTTTTAAGTACTTGGTTTTTAAAGTTTTACACTAATAAGTAGTCTATTTATTTTTAATAGCCCATTGTTTTAAAACTGTAATTGCATCAAACAAAACACCTGCCTCACCTCTGAAATCACCAGAACCCTTGGGAGTGCCTGTTTGCACATCATACCATTCATAAAAGCCTTTGTTGGCAATTGCCCGGTTAACCATTGGTGTTAACTCAGCATAGGCTTCTTTTATTAAACCATTTGTAATTAACGCCCCTGTCATGCGTCCCCCAAACCATGTCCAATCGCCACCGTTTTGGTAGTGGTAAGGGTGCATGTTTGGATAATGTTCTTTTGGATAGGGTGGATAGACGGTTATACCGATGGTAGCATGTTTTTCTTTTGCTGCAGCAGCCAGCATTTGACTGTTTATCTCTTGAACTTCGGTATTGGTATTAAATCCGGCCAATATTGCGCATATTGAACCGCCTGTGTATAAAATTTCACGCTCGTTAAAGTCCTTTGAAAATGGACTGCCATTTAAATAAATGTGAGGCAGATATTTTTGAGCTGCTGGTACCCATAAATGTTTACGTACGTTTTTTTTAATGTTAGCTGTTATGGTAGCCCAGTTTTCTTTTGTTTTATAACCTTTAGGCTTCATGGCCATGAAATCATGAATAGCTATTACATACATAGCATTATCATAAATGTCAATAGCCCATTTGGTTTTATCGTTAATGGCTACCCCCCAGCCTGTTTCTGATTGCACATCCCCCCAATCAATAGTGGTAGCTCCGGTAACCAGTCCGTATTTTTCAGACCACCTGTCTTTGCGGATATAGGCAAGAGCATCCTCCATTCTTTGCAGAACCGTTTTAGCACCTATTACCTCGTTAAGAATTGACCTGTCGCCAGTAATATCAATATATTTTTTAACTGCTTGTATTAAAGAAGATTCCTGATCAGTTTCAACTGTATTCTTGTGCGCTGCCCAACCCGGCAGTAAGCGCGAGTAGCGGTATTTATAACCTACACCTGCCCTGGCACTATCAACCACCCCATCCACTATATTACCGTCATCGCCCTGAATTTTAAAAAACATCAGGAGCATTTCTTTAACTTTTTCTTTAGGGTGTACTTTTAATGATCCTTTTATGAATGTGTTAAAATCACGGATCCATACTTCATTATATGATGTACCGGCCGAAAAACCTGAAAGTAATTTTAAAGCCCTAACCTGAATGGTATCTAAATGGCTATCGGCAAGTATGGAGCTTGCCAGTGCATACTTGTCCTGTATCTGCGCTTTGGTGTTCAGATAAAATAGACATAAGAAAATAGAAACAGCAAGTACAGGTAGCTTCATGCAGTATAATTTAAGTATGGCAGATATGATTTAAAGTGGATTTTCATTAGGCAAAAACACACTTTGTAAAAAATTGGTTACGCTTGTATATGTACAAACATACATACATTCAATGTATTTCCAAATTTTTTTACCATTTAAATAATTAATTTTTCATGACGCATTTCCCACGCATTGCGTTGAGGTTAATTATGTGTTTAAACGCTTTCCTGACACATATTTACTTAATCGTTTAAGGTATTTTCATCTAACACATGTAGTAGTTACCCATATGCCTATAAGCTTATTATGTACCTTCATATCAAATTTAGATAATACATAATTACAATATTATTTTCGAAAAGTTTCATTAAAATCAAACAAACATCGAATATTTTAAATAATCGATGTTGTTTAACCATTATTACTTCCTTTCTCCAAGGTATATTATACCATTGTATTAATTGGCTGCCTGAACAATAAAATACTGTTAACCATTGCATACAGCGCGGTGCCTCCGTGTATCAGCATATGCGGCCAATCGGCAGCGCCATTGGCAGTATATACTACCAAACAATCGCAAATGGGAATGATAATGGCTGCTGTAAATATGACCGCCGTTATCCTTGGGTTACGAAGCCATAAAAGATAGCCCAAAACCAGGCCCGAAAATATATCGCGGATACCTTTTATACTTCCATATAAAGCTGTATTACCGGCAGGTAAGGGCAGGCCAAATCCAATTGATGCGGTAAAAGGAGATATAATGTAACGCAGACCAATAAAAGTAATACCAACTGCTATAACTAAAGTGAGCCAAAAAGATAAGGAACCAGGCCCCCAGGTTTGAAGATTTTGTTGCTTTTTCATTGCTTTGATTTTGTGTTATATATTAAACAACACAAAGTTCAGCAGCTCAAAAGCCAATTTGGTTAACCTCGGTTAACTAATGCCTGCCTGAAATTCTTTTACGGATACGCGACAGCGATTGTGGTTTAATACCCACATATGAAGCAATATAATATTGCGGGATCCTTTGGGTAAGATCGGGATAATGAGTTAAAAACTGCTGGTATCTTACCACGGGAGGATCAGTGTACAAAGAATCCAACTGCTGTATGGCTGATACAAACACTTGCTCAATAACTAACCTGCCAAACTTTTCTCCTTCGCTTATCTCCCGGTAAAGACGCTGTAACTTTTCATAGCTAATAACATACAGCTGTGTAGGCTCCAGGGCCTGGATGCTTTTATCCGAAGCTGTTTGTGGCAAAAAACTGGGATAATTGCATACAAATTCAAGTTCCTTGCTGAAATACATTGTCCGCTCTTCCCCATCATTATTAATAAAATAACGAACCAGCCCCTTATTGATGAAGGCTACATGCCTGCATATCTTTCCTTCTTCCAGTAAATAATCGCCGGGTGCAAGGTTTAGTTCGGTAAATAATTCTTTGACGATGCTTTCTTCGGCGGCAGAAAGTTTTATAAATTGTTTAATAACCCTGATCAATAATTCCATTTGCGTAGTTAAAATCCGAATATAGTTTTATTAACAAGCTAAACTCCCCTTCGGCTGGTCACTATCCGCTTACGGTGCTGTACTCCCCATTTCTTCAATTCTTCTATCACTTGCTCCAATGATTGGCTGTAAGGTGTAAGCTCATAGGTAACGGTAACCGGTGTGGTAGAAAAAACTTTGCGTTCAACAAATTCATTCAATTCCAGTTCTTTCAACTCTTTCGACAATATTTTAGGGGTGATCTCGCCTAAGGCCCGCTGAATATCATTAAAACGTTGTGGCCCGTTTGCGAGGGCCGCGATGAGTGGTAATTTCCACTTACCATTTAAAACGTAAAGTGTATCCCTTACCGCATTAACACTGGCTTTACATGCTTCTGGGCTGTGTTGTATTTTTCCTGTCAGGGCTTCCATATATAACCAATTACTATCCTAAAAGATACCGCTATCCTTTAGGATAGTAGTATCTTTTTAATAGTAAAGGTAGTTAAGTTTGCAGAAAAAAGAAAATGAAAGCACTAAAAATCACCTATTGGACAACCACTGTTATAGTTGCGTTAATGATGACCTACTCGGCCTACGCCTATTTGACCCAGGCAGCCATATTGCAGGCTTTTCAACACCTGGGGTTCCCTAACTATTTCAGAATAGAATTGGCCGTGGCAAAACTGATCGGGGCTGTTCTATTACTAATACCTCTTACTGCAAGGATAAAAGAATGGGTTTATGCCGGGTTTGCATATACTTTTATCTCGGCCTTTATAGCACATACATCATCCGGCGATCCTATGGCCAACCGTATAATGCCCATTATTTTCCTGGCAATCCTGATTGTTTCTTATATTACATTTCACAAGAGCAACAGTGTTATAGGTAATCAGGAACCTGCTAAGACCAAAAGCCCTGCACTTTAATTTGTCCTGATAATACCCCTCGTGTTTGAGCAGTTTATGCAGTTGTGACATCATAAAAAAGCTATGCACAGAATAGCAAAAAGGTGATACCATAAGAAATGAGCAATCAACAAGCGGACAAAGAATTTATCCGCTTGTTGATTGCTCATTATTAATTGTCCATAGGTTGATAAACACCCCTGTCCATCGTAATATTTAGGCGGGTGAGCAACTCCTGAGGATTAAAGCCTATGCGTTGATATTCTGTTTGCACAGCTGCCTTTGCTTTGCTCAAAGCTTCCTCGCTTTCCCAGGTGGCAATAGTTACACAAATTATGTTTCCGTTCCCGTCTTCGCGTTCGTAGGCTGCATCTTCAATAAAGCCGGTGAGTTTCTTAATAAAATCCCGATTGTAGTTCATCCTTTCAGTAAATTCCTGTTTCGCGTTTTCGGGAATAACAAATTGATCAATAAAAATTTGTTTCATGATTGCTGATTTTAGGGAGATGATTAAATTATTTTTTAACAGGTAATGGTGGAGGTATTAGCCCCGGAGGTATAACCCCTATTTGTTGAAAAAAACCTAACCTGTCTGACTC
>NZ_JBFUJG010000236.1:0-4853 GCF_056401495.1 Mucilaginibacter sp. P4_E8 | reverse complement strand
GATGATATTCCATCAGAGATTTGGGATTGGGATCATATTGATATACACCCCACATGGATACTTATAAGGCAAAAAGCCAATGAATTACTGGAAAAATTGGGAATTGAGAGCAGGACTTATAACGACGATTATACGACGGTGTACGATAGTAAAGGAAATATACTGAAGAAAGGAAAAAGCACTAGCCTTAAATAAAAAAATCTCGACCCTCTTACAAACCAAAAAAGCCTCTCATTTTCATGAGAGGCTTTCGGGTAAATGATGGGGCTCGAACCCACGACCCTCGGTACCACAAACCGATGCTCTAACCAACTGAGCTACATCTACCGTTTGGAGAGTGCAAAAATAGAAATCTTACGCCGATTTGCAAACTCTTTTTAAAATTACATTTGGCTTACCTGTTTAATTTAGAACGATTTTAATTAATCACTAAATTTGTAACTATGGCTGAGCAATTAATTGAACTGAATGTGACAGGGATGCATTGTAATAATTGCGCCTTATCTATACATAAGTTACTCGAAAAAAAAGGCTTACATAATATACTGGTTGATTTTGCCAGCGAAGAGGTAAAATTTTCAACCAGCGACAACACCAAACTCCCCGAAATAAAAAAAGGCATAGAAAATTTAGGATTTAGGGTTATTGATGATATTGCGCATCACCAGCCGGCATTTTATGAAAAGGTAGAGAACAAATTTATCTTCTGCGCCTTATTTACCGCCCCGCTCCTGCTGCATATGATACTACCCTGGCACTTTTTACACCAGCCCGTGGTACAGTTTTTACTATGCCTGCCGGTGTTTATAGTAGGCTGCCTGCATTTTGGTAAAAGCGCATGGAGTTCGGTCAAGGGCGGCGTACCCAATATGGATGTGCTGATATTTATTGGCTCAACATCGGCATTTATATATAGCCTGGTGGGTACCATTCAAAACTTAGGCGCACAATATCAGTTTTATGAAACCTGTGCTACCATTATTACCCTGGTGCTGTTAGGTAACGTGTTCGAAAAGCGCTCCGTTACCCAAACTACCTCGGCAGTAAAAGATCTGATCAAATTTCAGCAGGTAAATGCCAACCGTGTTATCAATGGTGGTGTTGAAGTGATCAGCGCCAAAGAGGTACGTCCCGGTGATACTTTACTGGTTAACCAGGGCGACAAGATCCCGGTGGACGGCGAAATACTCTCGGGCAGCGCCTCGGTTGACGAAGCCATGCTCACCGGCGAAAGTTTGCCGGTAGAAAAAGAGAAATATGATAAGGTAATCGGCGGTACTATACTGCTTAACGGTAATATTCACATGCTGGCCACCAAGGTTGGCTCCAACACTATCCTGTCGCAGATCATTGATCTGATGAAAAAAGCTCAGGCTGCCAAACCACCCATACAAAAACTGGGCGACAGGGTTGCATCCATATTTGTGCCTGCTGTGATAGGCATTGCGCTGCTTACTTTTGTGCTTACCTATTTTGTGGGTCATACAGGCCTGCAACACGCGCTCATGAACGCTATCGCGGTACTKGTGATATCATGTCCCTGTGCCATGGGTTTGGCTACCCCTACGGCAGTAATGGTTGGCCTGGGTCGTGCCGCAAAAAGTGGTATCCTGATTAAAGGCGGCGATACTATTGAAGCCGTGGCCAATACCAAATATGTGGTGTTTGATAAAACGGGTACTTTAACTACCGGTAAATTTCGCATTAATGAGATAAAGGCCGAGCCTGGGGTTGATATAGAACAAGTAAGGGGCATCATCATAGCCATTGAAGAAAGATCAAACCACCCGATAGCCAAATCATTAGTATCCGGCTTAAAAAAACTGCCTAAACAAAAGGTGATACTAAAAGTAGCCAGGGAAGAAAAAGGGTTAGGTATGCGTGCCGAAGGTGTGGAGGGCAATAATTATTTCCTGGGAACCGCCAAGCTCAATAAGAATGATCATTTTAACTTATCGCTGTATAAAAACCAAAAATTGCTGGCCCAAATAGCTATTGACGATGAGATAAAACCCGAAACCGCCTCCCTGATTGCTGAGCTTAAAAAAATGGGGATAGTGCCTGTGCTTTTAAGCGGTGATAAAAAAGACCGCTGTTTAAATGTTGCCGGCCAGATAGGGATTAAAGAAGTACATGCCGAAAAACTACCCGACGAAAAGCTAAAGGTTATTGATATTTACAAACAAAAGGGCAAAACCATAATGATAGGCGATGGCATAAACGATGCCCCTGCCCTAACCAAAGCCGATGTTGGCGTTTCCATGAATGATGCCAGCCAGGTAGCCATACAATCGGCCAGTGTGGTGTTGCTGAATACCGATCTGCATTCGGTTATCAAATTTTTGCAGATCAGCAAACACACACTACTTACCATCAAACAAAATCTTTTCTGGGCATTTGCCTACAATATCATAGCTATACCTGTTGCAGCATTAGGCTTTTTAAACCCAATGATAGGCGCTTTTACCATGGCTTTTTCTGATGTGGTGGTTATTGGCAATTCGTTGAGACTAAAGGTTAAGAGAATAAGCCCCCCCGCCCCCTAAAGGGGGAGTTTTCGATTAGCATATTAAATTCGTGCTCCCCCTTTAGGGGGTTGGGGGGCTTTACTATATTTGCATAATGATCGAGATTTTTACAGACGGTGCATCAAGCGGAAATCCGGGACCGGGTGGCTACGGGGTTATATTGCGTTCGGGCAAGCATTATAAGGAACTATCTGAAGGTTTCCGCAAAACTACCAACAACCGTATGGAGCTGCTGGCTGTGATTAAGGGACTGGAAGCCATAAAAACCCCCAACCAGCAGGTCATGATATTTTCCGATTCCAAATATGTGATTGATGCCATTGAAAAAAGATGGGTTAATGGCTGGCTGCAAAAGGGTTTTGCCGGTAAAAAGAACAAGGATCTTTGGCTGCGTTACCTCGACATCAGCAAACAACACCAGATAAAATTCACCTGGGTACGCGGTCATAACGGTCACCCCGAAAATGAGCGTTGCGATGAGCTGGCTGTAGCGGCAGGTAAACAAAAACCATTACTGATAGATTCTGTTTTTGAGGTAGAGAACGCTAAGGCTGGGTTATTGTAATAATTATCAATCTATAAAAAGCAAAAGATTTAGTAGAGGGGCCATACTTTGACGACGCAACAGATAGCTATTCTTACCATCGTTCTTCCCGTTAGCAGATAAGCTTCGGCCGAAAGCGGGCAGAACATGATGGACTGTGTGATAGCAGGGGCATTAGCAAACCTTGCCGAAGCCGAGGATTGAGCGAACGAAGTAGCGGCAAGGTTTAGCAGCCCGTGGTTCTGGCTGGTTTGCAGGGCAAAGGCCTTGTGCGCAAAGAAGCATTTCTGCTGACTTGATCTTTGGTTACTTTGTATCAAGACAAAGTAACAGCCACAGCGGCAATTGAGCGCTCTACAATAGGCACAATTCGCTCTGTACAGCTTAGAGATTGCTTCGTGCCTCGCAATGACGTAGGGTGTATTTTGGAGCAAAACCCTTCGTCCAAAATTAAATTACCATCTACCGGCTAATTCAATAACCTGCAGGTCCTGAATTTTATCACCATTAATATTAAAACGCATGAGGGTACGCACCTTATGCCATCCCTGCTGCCCCGCGGCGCCCGGATTAAGATGCAGACAGCCAATAGTTTTATCAGGCATTACTTTGAGTATATGCGAATGCCCGCAAATGAATAGCTTAGGCGAATTTAAATAGATCTCCTTCTTTACCGCCGGGCTATATTTACCCGGATAACCGCCGATATGGGTCATCCAAACATCAACCCCTTCACAATTAAAACGCAAGTGCTCGGGGTAAACCTGCCTGATATCTTTACCGTCGATATTTCCATACACGCCTTTTAATGGTTTAAAGGCCGCCAGCTTATCGGCCAGTTCAAGAGTACCGAAATCTCCGGCGTGCCAGATCTCATCACAATTATCAAAATGCTTAAAAACGGCGTCGTCAAGGTAGCTGTGGGTGTCGGATATAAGGCCTATGCGGGTCATGGGAGCAAATATAGACACAAGAGGTAAGAGTCGAGAATCAAGAGAATAGAAAAATTGTCATGCTGAACATAGTGAAGCATCTATTATACGATAAGCAAGAGGGCGAATAGATCCTTCGTTCCCTGCCAATGACGTACTTGTTTTTAGTTCCCCTCTTGAGAGGGGTGCGTAGGAATCGCTATACGTGCGATAAAAAGGACACACCCCTCCCCCTCTCAAGAGGGGAATCGCACAACCTTCCGCTTCTTATGTCATTTAACCATTTAGACACCGCTGGTTTGATACCTCAGGATGATAAGTGAAGTTAGATAAATTAAAAAATCGTCAAAAACCCTTTCAATATTTCCTGGTATTGCTTGCTGTAAACCTTTGGCGCATCATAGATCACAAATCGCTCTTCTTCAGCTTGCTGAGCATCAAAACCAAAAGCCAATATTTCTCGATGCGGTGCATCCGCTTTAAAAGAATGTAGTGTAATAATTTTTTGTGAATAGAGCCTATACTGCAAGGCCAGCTGCTTTACTGGTACAGCAGTTTCTGGAGGCAGTATCAGCCAGCAAACGCCGTTATTGGTAAGATGAGCAGATACATTCTGAATTAGCTTATCAAAAAAGCGCTCGTCGGTATGTTTGGCTAAAGTTTTCCTTGCACCAGGTGATTGCAGCGAATTGATATAGAATGGAGGATTGGAAACAATAAGGTCAAATTTCCTATCGGGATAAGCGTCAAAAAACGCCTCAAAACCCGATGGATATAAAGTAAGCCTTTCGGCAAAGGGAGAGTTTTTAAAATTGCTGTCGGCTGTTATGGCCGCGGTTTGATCAATCT
>NZ_JBFUJG010000235.1:0-4962 GCF_056401495.1 Mucilaginibacter sp. P4_E8 | reverse complement strand
GCCAGGTGGTGCTGGAGAATACAGTAAACAAAGGCGGCGGCAGCTGTTATACCTTACAGGATATTAAACCCATTGCTGAACTATGCAAGGCCAAAGGATTAAAACTTCATTTAGATGGCGCACGCATATTTAACGCGCTGGCACATACCGGCGATAACGCGGCAGATTATGGCCAATACTTTAACGGCATATCCGTTTGTTTATCAAAAGGGTTGGGTGCACCGGTAGGCTCTGTTTTACTGGCCGATGCGGAGACTATAAAATATGCACGCCGTATCCGCAAGGTTTTGGGCGGAGGGATGCGCCAGGCCGGTTTTTTGGCTGCGGCAGGTATTTATGCACTTGACCACCATGTAGAACGTTTAAAAATTGATCATGCGCATGCCCGCATTTTGGGTGAGGAACTAAGTAACCTGCCCTGGGTTAGCAATGTAATCCCTGTAGAAACCAACATTGTTCTTTTTGATACGGTTGAGCCCGCGAGCGCTGTTTTGGCCAAGCTTGCCATTCATGGTATAAAAGCCAGCGATACCGCCAAACACCGCATCCGTTTTGTAACCCATCTGGATGTTCATCCAGAGCACATTGAACATGTGGTGAAGGTGCTGGGGAGTTTTGAGTAGTGACTGATGAGTAAAGATCCGGAACCCTTCAATCATCAGCGACATCAACGTAATCATACTAATCGGCGGTCAAACTTAAAACCAGCAGACTTGTTGTTTCACCATGAACCGTCTGCTGCAAAAGCTCGAAAAAATAGGGCGCGACCCAAAGGTCACCGCGAAAGCCGTTGGCTTGCGGTATGTTTCTGATACATCACCGGGGTACACCCGTAAAAAATCAGGCATGGGCTGGAGTTTTTATGATGCCGAGGGCAAGCTGGTAAAGGATAAGGAACTGATAACCCGCTTTAATAAACTGGTGATCCCGCCGGCCTATACCAATGTGTGGATATCGCCGTATGAAAACGGCCACCTGCAATTTACGGGTACCGATGCCGCCGGCCGCAAGCAATACCGCTACCATGCCGGGTGGAACCAGATCCGTAATCAATCTAAGTATCACCGCCTGCAAACTTTTGCATCTTATTTACCCGCTATACGCGAGCAGGTAGATAAGGACCTGGCCCGCCGAAACCTCGACCATGAAAAAGTGGTTGCCCTGGCAGTAAGGCTGATGGAGCTCACCGGCATCAGGGTGGGGAATGAATCATATAAAAAACTTTATGGTTCATTTGGTTTAACCACCTTGCAAAACAGGCATATTAAAATTGAAGGCTCAATACTTAAGTTTGAATTTAAAGGCAAAAAGGGAGTAGTGCATAAAATAGCGTTGCAAAGTAAAAAACTGGTCCGGCTGGTAAAGCAGTGTAGGGATATCCCCGGGAAAGAGCTTTTTCAATATTATAATGAAAACGGTGAACGCAGCAGTATAGGCTCTGGTGATATTAATGATTACCTGAAGGCTATAACCGGCGAAGAATTTACTGCCAAAGATTTCAGAACATGGAGTGGTAGTGTAAGTGCCTTGTACGCCTTTAAAGCGGCAGGCGAATTTACCAGCATAACTGAGTGCCATAAAAAAATTGTGAACGTAATTGATGAAGTGGCAGTTAGCCTGGGCAATACCCGTTCGGTTTGTAAAAAGTACTATGTTCATCCATCTGTAATAAAAAGTTATGAGGATGGCACCATATTCAAATACATCAGCAAAATTGATGAAGAGAGTGATATAAAAGCCGCCGAACTGAATATAGCCGAAAAGGCGTTATTAAATTTGCTTGAAACAGAAAAACTGGCCGAGGCCAGTTAAGTTGTATAAAATAATTAGTTAGATTAAAGCCTACTTTTTATTAGTAGTAATAACCACTACACCATCTTTAGCTTTATCGCCATATTGTTTTTTTGCATTGTCGCCTTTTAAAATGCTGATGCCGTTGATTTCAGTCGACTTTAATTTTTTCAGATCGGCAGATGATGATGTTTTCCCATCTATTACAATTACCGGGTCCGAACCATCGTCTGTAGTGATTTTTACTCCATCAAGATTAGTTACCTTAATGTCACTGGAAGATACCATACCCGAAACCGAAGATGAATTTCCTTCTCCAATTATTCTGTTGTGAGGTGTAGTTACACTGTAGGTTTTAACAACAACACCTTTTGGCAAAGCGGTAACAATTTTGACAGGCACATTATTACTTAACCTTACATTCGCAACAGTCTTATAACCCTTAACTGTAATTGCACTATTTGAGTTATTACCAGATGCAAGGGCTATTCCATTGACCGTAGCTGAGGTTGCAGCCGTGCTGGTATTTGTTGCAACGTTGCTGCTTATGCTTTCGACATTGTTATTAATATTAACCTTATTTAATTTATCTTTTAATTCCTGTTTATTAACGGCATCCTTTGTAATCATGTAAACAACCTTGACGTTTTTATCCAGGCTTTTACTGATATACGGCGCTGCATCATCACCCCATAATACATAGGCGTTAGCTACATTATCTGCATCAATCTTTTTAAGATCTGATTTTACACCATTGATTATGAAAATTACCGAATCGTTATTCATGTTTTTGTTGATAACCAGGGCTTTTTTAATGGTGTCAGGTTTAAGAGCATAAAGCTTTTGAGCCACGGGCAATGGTTTGGCAACCATACGGCTTACCTTTTTAGGTTTGGCTACAGCTACCGGTTTTGCAGGCAGCTTTTCGTCAATATTACTACTTATAATTTTTGCCAGCGGAGCGGCCGCGTTAACCAGTTTTACCCTGATAGGTTTAGCAAAATCGGCCTTTGATATGCTGAATACCAATAACAGGGTAATTACAGCAGGTACCAGGAAAGCATACCTGGTAAGGTTTAATTTCGAAGATCGTTTAGCGTTCATCATGATGATGCGTTTTTTTATGGTTGATATATTAAAATGGTTCACTATGCCGGGTTGCTGGTTGTTAAAGCTTACCGAGATTAGGCTATACTGGTATGATTTACTGTCGATACCATTGTTCAGGATCTTGCAGTCGGTTATAAACTCAATGTTTTCGCGGATTGCTTTTTTTATGAGCCATATACCCGGGTTAAACCAGTAAAAAATGCTGCTCAGTTCGGCAAGCAATATATCGGCGGTATGCCATTCGTTCACGTGTACTTGTTCGTGCAGCAATATGGCCTTCAGGTCGGCTGGTTCATGTTTAGTTGGGTTAACAAAAATGCTTTGCCAAAAAGAAAACGGAGCGGCATCCTTCTCCATGATCCGTACCTGGTGATTATTGATTATAGCAGGTTTGGAGCTTTTATACAATTTATATAAGGAGAATAGCTGAACCGCCAGCCTGAGAGCAAATATGTACGCTCCAAGCCAAAAAATAACTTCGGCCCAGTGCCAGTAATTAGGCTGGCTAAGTGGTTTTATAAGGTTTTGCACCGGCCCTTGCCAATTTATGGCTATCTGCTGTACCGGTTTGGCAAATGCCTCATGACCCTGCACAAAGGCCGACAGGTTTATTTCTGGATAGATGCTGGCAAACAATATAGCTGCAAGCAGGTAAACGCGGTTTAAGGTATAAAAAGTAAGATGCCTCAGTACCAGGTAATAACCTGCGCAAAATAACAACAGGGCAATATTTACTTTAAGCAAAAAAACAAACAATACTGGCATGACTTTAAGGTTTATTGTTTTTCAATCAGTTTAATGATCTCCTGCAGCTCGCTGGCACTTATCTTTTTTTCGTTGGCAAAAAAGGTAACCAGATCCTTGTAAGAGTTTTGAAAGTAATCGTTCACAAAGCCGCTCATAAAGCGCTTTTTATATTCTTCTTCCTGTATGGTGGGGATATAGCGCAGGGAGTTGCCCATTTTTTCGCTTTTTAAAAACTCCTTGCGTTCCAGGTTCTTGATGGTTGATGCCAGGGTAGTGTATGGTGGTTTGGGTTCTTCCAGTTGATCAAGGAAATCCTTAATAAAGCCCGAGCCACATTGCCACACTGCCTGCATGGCTTCTTCTTCTTGTTTTGACAATTTTTCCATTACTATTACGATTGTTTCGTAAATCTACGAAAGTTTCGTAGCAATGCAAATTTATTTTTATTTTTTTTGAATTATGATCTCTGAACGGGAATTTATAGAACGCTACCGCGGGCTTTCAGCCCGTGGTTAATATGGTTGCAGCTTTTAGCTGCAGTGTAAGCCGAAGGCTTACACCATGCAATACCACGAGATTAGCGTAGCGTATCTCGTGGCAGCATAGCACATTATGCAGCTGTGCGAGCATTTCAAACCGCTTTAAGCAGGGTTGTTTAACTTTATATTTATGATTTTTCACTTCTCTTCCAGGGTATTGACGGGGGTTATTTCCGCTTTTCTAAAGTTGAAGCCCTTTAAAGATAACATTGGTTTTTCTATATAATACCAGGATAGCGCTGCTAAAGGCAGTGTTATGGTAAAAGCCATTAAAAAATGAATTATAGGATTTAATATTTTAAGGTTGGATGTAAGAACTTGTTGAATGGGAAAGGCATATATATATAAACCGTAGGAAAAATCACCCCAATTTTTATACTTTTCTAAGTATAATTTGGGGTGATATGCGAATGTAAATACGCCATAAATGAGTGTTCCATAAAAAACATATATGATAAAGGTGAACTTTAGAAAAATCATCACTATTAATAAAATAAGCATACCTGCCAATATGTATAAACTTATTTTTATTTTATTTCTCAACCAATAAAACATCATACCACAATTGAACATTAAGCCCCAATCTTTAATGATATATTGCATATACCAATAAGGGTAGCTCTTTTTAAAGAAAAACAAAATCAACAAGATAATTAAAGGCAGTAATCTCAATAATAATTTAAATTGTTTTTTAAAGAAGACTATTATGACACCCAATATAACCACCTCTGAATATAACAATATCTCTGCCGGTAGCGTCCATATAGGACCATCT
>NZ_JBFUJG010000234.1:0-5010 GCF_056401495.1 Mucilaginibacter sp. P4_E8 | reverse complement strand
CTCCCTGGCGTAACCGTTAAATTAAAAGGGACAAATACAGGTACCCAAACCAATGCCGATGGTAAATATTCCTTAACCGCGCCTGCTAACGGAACGTTGGTATTTAGCTTCATAGGCTATAATACGCAGGATGCATTAATTGATGGCAAAAGTAACTTAAACGTTGTGATGCAGCCAGCTGCTCATGGCTTAAACGAGGTAATTGTTACCGCCTTAGGTATTTCGCGCCAGCAAAAATCATTGGGTTACGCGGCCCAGCAGGTTAAAGGCGATGACCTGACCGTTACCAAACAATCTGACTTAAATACAGCTCTGGCTGGTAAAATAGCCGGTGTACAGGTATTGGGTGGTTCGGGTGCAAAATTCGGTACTTCTACTATCCGTATCCGTGGGGTTAACTCATTATCAGGTGGTAACCCTATTTATGTGGTTAACGGTGTTATTACCGACCCTAATGCGGTAAACAACGATGATATTGAATCACTTACAGTTTTAAAAGGCCCTGCGGCAACAGCACTTTACGGCCAGCGCGCATCAGAGGGCGCTGTTGTTATCACGCTTAAAAAAGGTACTGATAAAGGTGTTGGTGTTTCTTTTAACCAGTCAACTACTTTTGAAAAAGTTTATCAGCTGCCTGATTATCAGAACGAATATGGTGGTGGTACCAGTTTAAATTGGAATACCTATACCTATCAGCCAGGTGTGTCTCCTACGTCAAATGCAAACTTTAATGGCGTAAAATATTATAACTATGGCGTTGATGAAAGCTGGGGCCCTAAAATGGATGGCACTTTATACGCACCATGGTATTTCTGGGATCCAACAAACCCTGGCTATGGTAAATTAAAACCATTTGTTCCTCAGCCAAATAACGTGCGTGATTTTTATGACACAGGTGTAACCTTCAATACAAACGCCGCGTTTTCAAAAGCTGCCGATAACTATAACTTCAGGGTTTCATACACCAATATTGACCGTACAGGTATCACGCCAAACAGTGATCAAAAACGTAACAATGTGGGTTTAAACGGCGAACTTAAGTTAACCAAGAAATTAACAGTAAGCGCCAATGTTAACTTTTCGCAAATCAATTCAAACAATATTCCTCAGGAAGATTATGGAAAGCAAACAGCAGGTTCCTTCAGCCAGTGGTTCCACAGGGATATTGACATTGATCAGTTAAAAAATTACAGGAGAGCTGATGGCTCCTACACTTCATGGAATATCACCGGACCAGACGATTTGACCCCTCACTACTGGGATAACCCATATACTGAGGTTTATGTTAATACCAATCAATCTAACAGCAATCGTGTATTCGGTAACCTGACAGCTTCTTATAGCTTTACCAAAGACCTGACTTTGTCATTTATAGCTCGTGAAGACCTTTTAAACAGGGATGACAACTCGCAGGTTGGTTCAGGAACTTTAAACCCTGATTCATACTCTCAGAGCCAGTACATGTATAAAGAGAATGATTATGTAGGAAGTTTATCATACAATCACACTTTTAAAGATCTATCTTTCAAAGCCGGTTTGTATGCAGAAACCCTGCAGGATCGCTATCGTTTTACCAGTGGTAATACTAATGGTGGTTTAGCTATTCCTGGCCTGTATACCCTGAGTAACTCTGTTGACCCGGCTACAGCATTTAGCTACAATGGTTTAAAACGAGTGAATAGCTACTACGGTTATACCTCATTTGGCTATAAGGATTTCTTATACCTTGATTTTAACTTGCGTAATGATAATTCTTCTACATTACCGGTACAAAATAATTCATACTGGTATGGCGGTCTTTCAGGTTCATTTGTTTTCACTGAATTAATGCCTAAAAATGACATACTTACTTTTGGTAAGTTAAGAGTTTCTGCTGCCAAAACAGGTTCAGATGCTCCTATCTACCAGATCTACCAGACATATACTACAAGCACAACTCCTTATGGTGGTTCGCCGGTGCAAACAGTACCTAATACCTTGTTTAACCCAAGCTTAAAACCATCCCTTTCTACTGCTTATGAAGTAGGTACCGAGTTGCATTTTATCAAAGACAGGATCAGGTTTGATTTTAACTATTATACCAGAAATACAAAAGATCAAATATTATCATTACCTGTTAATGGAACATCTGGTTATTCAACCGCGATAGTTAATGCCGGCGCTATTAAAAACAACGGTATTGAAATAAGTTTGGGTGGTACACCTGTAAAATCACAGGATTTTACCTGGAATGCTGATTTCAACATTTCATTTAACCATAATAAGGTTATCTCGATCTATCCTGGTGTTAATACTTTACAAGTATCTCCTGACGGACTTGGGGGTTATGGCTTATCACAGGGTAACCAGGCTGTAGGTGCAAAAAGCTTTGGCTTTGTTGGGTCACCAAGCTTTAGCGTTAACGGCGTAGTTGGTCAGTCTTATGGCCAGTTAATAGGCTCAGGCTTTACCCGCGATAAAAGCGGTAATATAGTTGTTGATGCAACTGGTATGCCAATTATCAATAACACGGTTAATTTAGGCAGTATGCTGCCAAGCTATACCGGCGGTTTTACCAACTCGTTTAATTACAAAAATGTAATACTTGCTTTTTCCCTCGACTTTCAAAAAGGAGGCAAATTTGTTTCAATTACCGAACAAAATCTTAACGGATCTGGCTTAGGTATTGAAACCGTAGGTAACAATGCCAAAGGCAATCCAAAACGTAACCCGGTAGCACAAGGTGGTGGTACGCTGGTTCAGGGTGTGCACGAAGATGGTTCTGTTAATACAACCTATGTTGACACCCGTCAGCTTTACGAATCTGCTTACAGCCAGATTTGGGAGAAATACACTTTTGACGCTACTTATGTAAAATTAAGAGAAGTTAGCATTGGATATTCATTCCCTAAAAAGATGCTGGGCAGATTACCTTTTCAAACAGCTTATTTTGGTATAACTACCCAAAACCCCTGGATGATCTATTCAAAAGTTAAGGGTGTTGATCCTTCACAACTGCAAACATCTTTTTATGAAGGTGGTCAGTTACCTAATACCAGAAACTTAGGGTTTAACATTAAGCTAACATTCTAATTGTCCAAAAGAAAAAATCATGAAAAAATCATATATAAGTAAGTATATAGTAGGGGCTGGTATTATAATATTATCCTCTTGTAAAGTAGGGGGGGATGTGAATGTAAGCCCTAATCAGTCGCCGAGCGCGGTTTCTGGTTTTATGCTCACCAGTGCATTACAGGCTATTGGTGGTATAAACGGTGCAGGAGCAACTACTAATATTAATTCATTTGCCGGCGAATTATATTCGCAATACCTGGCCGAAACCCAGTATACCAATGAATCATTATTCTCATTAAAGCAATACGATTATCAGGGTTATTATACCGGGCCTTTAACTGATTTGAAAACAGTAATTACAGTTAATACCGATCCTGTAAAGAAAAGTCAATCTATTGTTACCAGATTTGGTTCAAACAATAATCAGATTGCGGCTGCACGTATCCTTAGCGCTTTTGTATATCTAACCATGACCGACAGATGGGGGGATATACCATACACCCAGGCATTAAACGGCGCGGCTAATTTTTCACCAGCTTTTGATGCCCAAAAAGATGTATATGCAGCTTTGATGAAAGAGCTTGACGAGGCTCAGCAGCAATTTGATGACAAAGGTAATTTAGATGCAACTGCCGATATTTTGTTTGGTGGCGATAGTGGAAAGTGGAAACGCTGGGCCAATTCATTACACGCGATCATGGCATTAAGACTTTCTAAAGTTGATCCTACTACTGGTCGTGCGGAGTTTGCAAAAGCCGTTGCGGGTGGTTTGATGACCTCAAATGGTGATAATGCCACTTATAAATATCTGGCAGCGCAAACCAACGAGAATCCGTACTATAACAACTATCGTAATCGTTACGACTATGCGGTTAGTGGTTTAGTTGTTAATACGCTTCATAGTTTAAATGATCCGCGATTACCTGTTTATGCCGCGCCAACATCTTCAAATACTTACGTAGGCTTACCTTATGGCACCTATGCTGATGCATTGACTGCTTATTCAATAGGTACAAGGAGCAAACCAGGTAACATATCACAAATAGGTTTGGCTGTCTCAGATCAAAATTCTCCTTCGGTATGGACGTCTTACGCTCAGATATTATTTACCCAGGCTGAAGCAGCCCATTTAGGCTGGATACCTGGTGGGGATAATGCTGCAGCCAGTTTTTATGATCAAGGTGTAAATGCATCTTTAACTCAAAACGGTGTTAGCGCTACTGATGCAGCCGCTTATACGGCGCAAGCTACGATAAAGTTCTCTGCAAGCACGGCTATGGACCAAATCATGTTGCAAAAGTGGATTGCCGGTTTCTTAGGCAACGGATGGGAAACCTGGGCTGAATATCGCAGAACAGGATTACCTAAGCTCCTTGACCCGGTTCCGGGCTCACTAAGCCCTGGCCAGATGATCCCACGCAGGCAACAATATCCTCAAACCGAGCTTGACCAGAATAAAGCTAATTACAATACAGTTATTGCCCGTCAGGGTCCAGACGCTTTGAATACCAGGGTTTACTGGGATAAAAAATAATTATACTATATAATATAGGTATAAAAGCAAAGCCGCCCAATAAAGGCGGCTTTGCTTTTTTGTTATTCTATGTTTTGTGCGTTATTAAAAACTGGCAATAGTAGTTTTATTACTCCCGTTTCTGGGCAAAAAGCCAATCCCATAAACCCGGTGTAATACTAACCTGGTACCAAATGTTATGTCCTTCATGTTGAAACTCCGTATATTTTGGATTGCCTCCAGCTTTTTTCATGGCCTTGATCATATCCCTTGAGTTGCTAACAGGAACGTTCTTGTCCTGGGTACCGTGGAACGCCCATACAGCTACATTAACAATTCTTGAGGCAAGTTTAGGGTCATCTCCTCCGCAAACAGGTATCGCGGCAGCAAACATATCCGGACGCGTACATATAAAATGCCACGAGCCATACCCGCCTCTTGAT
>NZ_JBFUJG010000233.1:0-5033 GCF_056401495.1 Mucilaginibacter sp. P4_E8 | reverse complement strand
CTATCATACACCTGTTCAAAACTTTCAAATACTTTGTGGTGGTCATTTTTAGCTATACCAATGCCCGTGTCTTCAACCATAAATCTGATTTCAACCGATGTAGTACTGATGTTTAAACAATGGGCCTCCACCTTAATGTACCCTTGCTGGGTGAACTTTAGAGCGTTAGACAACAAATTATTGAAAATTTGAATGARCCGCAGGTCATCCACGTAAACCATACTATTGAGCTTTTGATCTATATCAATGATAAGGTCAAGGCCTTTTTCACGGATTGAAGTAGTGAAGGGCATACCAATGTTGGTTAATAATTGATAAAGATTCAGTTTTACAGGATGAATTTCGAGCTTATCTGCTTCAATTCTATTGAAATCCAGGATGTTGTTAACCTGTTGCAACATATGATCCGAACAATAGATCAATGTCTGAAAATATTCATCTTTATACAAGCCATGGTCTTGCCTTAGCAAATTTAAGGTACCAATAATGCCATTTAAAGGTGTCCTTAACTCGTGTCCCATTGTAGACAGGAACCTGGTCCTTGCATCAATTGCCAGTTTACTTTGGTTTAGTAATTCATGTATATATTTTTTTTCAAAAACAATATAAGAGGTAGCAAAAATTATCGTCATAATGATTGCAATAAATCTGTTTACAACGGAAAGTTTACTGGCCTGCTGTGCATTAAATGCTTCTAAAGGAGACAGATGGAGCCCCAAAAAAATACAAATACTGAAAGAGGAAATTATCAGTAAAATATAAACCAATGGTTCCCATAATTTCGATTCCTTAAAATCAATGAGGATGGGCACTGTAACCATTAATGGAAAAAAGTACAGGTACTGTTCCGTTTGGATGCCCTCAAGGCAAACCAGCAGGATCAGCAATCCGCAGACAGTTGATATGATCGCGATTTTCAGATTTTTGATTGCCTGATGGTATTTTAACAGGAGAAACATCAGGACAGCGAAGCAAAAGCAGGCCACCAGAAAAGCCGAAACTAATAAGCCAAGCCATAGGTCATATACGGAGAGGAGCATACCCGCGGCCAGCGTTGCGATACCAAGCTGATATGTCCTTTTTGGCACATTTTTGATATCAAAAAGGGCGTGCAGGTAGGATTTGCTGTTTTTTTGTGATGGAGCTATATTACCAAGGTTTTTCATATTGTTTTACCGGAAGAAATCCATTTATATTTATTACTGCTTGCAGGCCAAAACAGTTCATCAGCCATTTTATGTTGCCCTGGTTGTTTTATCACTATTGAGTTACGGAGTAGACGTTTCTCTTTTATTTACTGTTTTATAATGGGGCGTATGATAAAGTACGGAATAAGGCGGAATGCTTGACGTTAACCAAACGTTGCCCCCGATCACGCTATGATGACCTATGATTGTATTTCCTCCCAATATGGTTGCCCCGGAGTAAATGATCACATTGTCCTCCAGTGATGGATGGCGTTTGGTATGTGCCATGCCTTTATCAACACTTAATGCCCCAAGCGTCACACCCTGGTATAGTTTAACATGCCTACCTATTGTACAGCTTTCACCAATCACAATGCCGGTGCCGTGATCTATATGAAAATACGGGCCAATCGTGGCGGCCGGATGGATATCAATGCCCGTTTTGGAATGCGCGTATTCGGTAATAATACGGGGCAACAGGCTGATATGGAGTTTGCTTAATGCGTGGGCTATACGATAAAGCGATATAGCGAGAAAACCCGGATAGGTTCTGATCACTTCAAATTCGCTGTGCGCTGCCGGGTCGCCTTCCAGAATAGCTTCCAGGTCACTTTTTATCAGGCTGTATAACGAAGGAACTGAGTCAAAGAATAATGAGGCCGGGCATGAACCGTCGTGCTGTTTTGAACCGCTGACATCTGCAACCATACGATGCAATTTGTTTTTTAAGTCCGAAAATTCATTTTCGATCTGCTGTATGTGATTAAACGTTTTGTTTGCTTGTTCCGGAAACAGTAAAGCGATTAAACCGGTGGCCCAACCCGTTATTTCCTTATTATCTGGTACGATTTCGGCCAACTGATGTTTATTTAGAATGTATTGATAAAATGGTGGGGTCATATCAGATTTCTAGGGTTACTTTAAACTGTCAATATGCGTTTTACTTGCCGTTGTTTTCTATAGTGTGGCTTCTTTAATTTCGTTGTGAGGCCCGGTTCCATTATTTATCATGTTTTAGTATTTAACCAAAAAGACTTCAAAAACGGGTAGTGTTTAATCAGCGCCTGATGGTCAGGATTGACGGAGGACCATGGCCTGTCAATAGGAACGGGTTTCAAAGGTCTTTTTTTCTCTGGCCGAAAATATTTCGTGAAATCCGAGCCGTTTAACCCGGGTGCACGCAGATCGTGCAGTTTAATGTCGGGCAACTCTTCCCCCTTTTGTGGACTTTTCTCTACTGGCAGCATCTTGTTTGAATTTTCAAATATGCCATAATACTTGAAAAGCGTCTTGGCAATGGTATATTCCAGAGAATTGTCGTTGATCATCAGTAAATATTATCTGGTTATCTAACCCTGCTTAGTCAAATATGATGCCTTAGCTCTGCCGGGGATATTTCTGACTGGCAGTGTTTTAACCAGTAATTAAAGTGTTGGGGAAATTTATATATTAGCTAAATAAACTATACGGATACTGGGCGGAATTTTTTTTATTACCCAAACAGTAAATGTGCCCTCCGTGGTAATAAAGGGCTTTTTCGAACCGGTTGCGTTTTACTGCACAAGCTACAAAAGTATGGCTTACAAACCAGCAATGCCGAATGCAAACAATTGGTATCAGGTTTGAAGAGGCTGGCATAGTTTAACAACGGTTATTCTCATCTTTTTATTTAATTCTTTCCGGGTTTTAGCATGAAACAAAAAATCAAAAGTTTAATATCATTTTTTAACTATATCATGCTGTTATTGCATTTAAAGAAAAGCCAGATCAAAGGGAGCAGCTTCTTTAAGACAACCATCCGTTTTCAGCGTTCCACCAACATCGGGATTTTCTGTTCAAGAATAGAAAATACATCATTAACCGTCTCAGGAAGTGATAATAAGGTGGCTTTCCATAACGCTTATGTTGCTGGTTCGGTTATTAGTATTGAAGGAAGTCAAAATCAGGTTAACTTTGAAAAAGGCGTGATGTTCCGGGATTCCTCATTGATTATCCGCGGCGAAAATTGTGTGGTTAACATCGGAGCGGATACTACGTTTGGTGGCATCCGGATTGTTAACGCCGGCAAGAATAATAATATATCGATCGGTTCGAATTGTTTGTTTTCGGACCATATCGAATTATGGGCCAGTGATACGCACCCCATTTTTAATGAAAGCGGCCAAATCATTAACCCGGAAAAGCCAATTTTTATAGGTGACCATGTATGGGTTGGGAGTAAAGTAACCATACTTAAAGGAGTCACTATCCAAAGCGGAAGCATTATTGGAATGGGCTCCGTTGTTACCAGGGATGTGCCTTCAAATGTGATCAGCGCCGGCTACCCCAACAAGACTATAAAAGAAAATGTTTCCTGGAAACTTGAATATTAGGGTTTAATAAGCAGTTTGCCATTACCCTTATTTTGCCCAAACTCCGGTGTCTTTTTCATTAGTGATGCGGTTTACCTGGTAGGTAAGAAAAACGTTAATGATCAGCACCAGGATGATGTTGGCTAAAACGGTGCCATACAGACCAACCAGCTTGATTAAATAAATTGATAATGGAATGTTCAGGACTGCAGTGCTGATAACCAGGATCAGCTGTATTCTTAACTTTCCGATCCCATTAAGCGCACTGGAGTAAATTCCCTGCCAGTTGGTAGAAATGACATATACCGTCATGGCTAACGACAACTGGAACGGTACATGCACTGTGTCGCCTATCCAGAGATGGTAAAATAACTGTGAACCAACAAATAACAGTATGGCTAATCCGCTGATATAAAGCCACTGCTTCCTCATTTTCTGAATAGATTGTTTGATCCAACTCATATCCTTTTTGGCATAAGCGTCGGTAAAGGCACTCCAATAGGGGGTAAGTATGATGACAAAGATTACCTGTATTAAAGAAAAATATTTATAAGCCAGATTGAATACGGTAACATCCTGAGGGCCCAGGTTACGGGAGATAACAATGTTATCCGTTTGGAAGAGCACTATTGCGCCGATCTGGATGAAAAAAAACACCCCACCTGTATTCAGCAGGCTCTTGGCACTGGACAGATCTATAAAGCGGAATTTGGGTGCGTATGCTTTTAGTGACGTATTGAAAAAGTAAAAGTTTGCTATTAAAAAGACAATAACAGGGGATATACTGACTGCTACGACCAACAGGAATAGATTGCCTTTTGTGAAAACGGTAAGCAGATAGATAGCCAATAATGTTAATGCCTGTCCGCAAAGAGCGATCAGTGATGCTTTAAAAGGTTGGTGAGATGCCGTTAAAACACTATTTACCGGTTGAAGGAAAAATTGAACGCAGAAGGCGCCGAGTGTAATGGTGATAATGGGCCAAATATCGTAGGTTACCGCGTTTTTGATATTCAATAACGCGTTCCAGTCGAAAAGCGAACCGGTAACGTAGAATAAAAGAAAAGTAACGGCCGCTATCAAAAACAGGATGGCATATGTTGTGCTTATATACCGGGCAATATTTTCAGTTTCATTTAATGCCAGGGAGCGTGCCATCTTATTTCTTAATCCATTGCTTAGCCCGATATCAAAGGTATTGATCCAGCTTACCATTGAACTGATTGTAAGCCAAATACCATATTGCCCTGCATTAATGTAATGAATGGTTAACGGGATGAGTATAAAGCCCACAAGCACACTTGCTCCTTTGATTAAGAATGAATAAATAATATTCTTCTTTAATTTTAGCGTTCGTTCGTGACCAACGGTCCAAAAGGTTTGTGCTTTGCTTCTTAATGATGTTAACATTCTTTGCCGGTAAATTTGATAAAATAAAATGCGGAATCCCGCCGGTTATATCTTCTTAATCTGAAATATTTAGCTGTTATAGAAT
>NZ_JBFUJG010000232.1:0-5140 GCF_056401495.1 Mucilaginibacter sp. P4_E8 | reverse complement strand
GCTCAAACACAAGTACATAAAGACAACCAAGCAAAGCGACCACCATTATGGAAGGGATAAATAACTGAATGAAATTAAGCGAACCCTGACTTAAAGGGGTAATTACGGCTGAGCTATCGCCTAAAATTATGGTAGCTCCCCAGTAATAAGGTAATAAATGGGATTGATCACTTTTTAAATAGTCGAGTTTGGCTAATCTTAAAGACACATCCTTGGGTAACCCTATCCTAAGGTAATTATAAAAGCTTTCTGTTAACTCATAAGTGGCCTGGTTATCAGCCTGCCATAAATTAGTTACCGTACTTGGAATACCCGMTAAACGAAATCCCCTGGCAAGGCTAAACAAGCCCTCGCCAACTGCCATATAGCCTACCCCTGTGTTACAGGCCGAAAGTACCACCATACCCGTACCCCGGCATTTTAACTTTTGTATATCACTCATCAAAACAACCGAATCGGCCAAATAAAGCAACGGATCGCGTGTGGTACTGTCTGCCGCGGCATGTGAGTATATTTGTGCAATCTGAGATTGCGGCAACTTGGCAAGTAACTGGCTTCTTTTAGCATTCTCGCCATTTAACAATAAAGAGGCCTTGAACCTGGCTCCTATGCGCTTAAGAGAGGCAACAGAACCTGTTAAACTTTGCAGGTGGGTAGGCGAAGCATAATTTTCAGGAGCAATTCCTAAAAAAACAATCTTTTGATCAGTAGTGCTCCGGCGATGATTCATTAATACCCGCATGGAATAAACATAACTGAATGAATACTTTTTGACCAGGAAGCTATCGTCTGAATGCGGATCGTCAAGCAGGGCATCAAAAGAGATAAAATGATCTCCAGGCGAAATAATAACCCTTTGAGTTTTAATTTGCAAAGGCTTAAAAAGGTTTTGATATAATTTGCGGGCCAAATTTGTGTAATGGTCATAATGCTGATTAAGCAGGCCTGCATTTGAGCAGTATTTTAAAAATTCACTGCTATCATGAAAATAATCAGCATAAGATATTTTATATATCTGCGCTTTAACGGGCGTTATTAATAAAGCATAAACCACAGCGTTATTATTAAAATATTCTACCAGCGACTGTTTATTATTCAAGAGCTGCTGTTGTACCTTTTTAACTGACCAGAATGAGCTATCGGGAAGCATGGTGCTTTCAGACAGTTTTGCTTTAAGCTGGTTTTGCTCATCTTCCCACTCCTGGTGAACAGACAACCATTCTGTTTTTAACCTCTTAACAAGCTCATCACTATTTAGTGATATCAATTGTTTGTTAAGGCTATCCATTTTCGCCTGTAATTTCTTTTTCAGCTTTTCATCCGGAATGAACTGTGTTCCTGATGAGTAGCTCAGTTGATCATTTAGTAAAACAGACCTGCTTTTTTCAAAAAAATAAAATGCTTTTTCAATATCATTAAGCAGGTAACAAACTTCTATGGCATTCTCATACATTTGCCTGGTTTGGCTGCGCCAAAGCAGTTTGGAAAGTTCTCCGTACTGTTTCCAGCGCATCATATCTACAGATCTGTCGGCCAGGGTAAAAGTTTGCAGGGCAGCTTTTAACAAATTTTTATCTGATTTCTTTTTATGCGAGGCAAGCAGACTTTCTGCTTTATCAGCAAGTAATGTACTTACGTAGTAATCATTGGATACCTGGCTTAACATCCCTATTGTAGGATTACTGATAACCGCCGTATCTTTAAATTTTATTGGAAGAGCATTTAACCCTTTCTGATAAAATGTTAAAGCCTGTTTATAATCGCCCTGTCTCCAATAGCTAACGCCTATGTTTTCATAAAATCCCACCATTTGGTAACTGTTTTTATACTTGCTGGCTAATTGCAGCCCCAGGGTAAAGCATTTCCTTGCATTAGCTTCCTGCTTCAGATCTTTGCCATAAACATTCCCCAAATCATTTTGATCATTTGCACATTGATTAAAGTTTTGAAGTTTTTTATTTAAAAGAAAGGCTTTTAGGTAATAAACCAGGCTTGCCTGATGCTTGCCGGTAGCGTTGAGAAAATTAGCATAGGTAGAATAAGCTGAAGCAAGCTGAATAGTGGCTTTCCCTTTAAGCATTGATAATGCCATAATAATACTTTGTTGGGCACTTTTAAAATCACCAAGCTCAATCTCGGCCTGCCCCTTTTGCACCCACAGGGCCCCTCCCTCCACCGTATCTTTAGCGGCATTTGAGAAAAACATCCCTTTAGATGAAATTTCTTTTGCCTGTTGATAGTCACCAGCTTTAAAAAAGGCATATGCCAATTGCGTATGGGCCATCCCTGTAATAAAGTATTTTTCGGGAAAGTTCCTGCCAGTTGTTATGCAACGGTTAAAACAATCATTTGATTGATGGATCAGGTTTAATTGTAAATAAAATATCCCCAGATTATAATAGCTATTACATAAAAAAGGCTCCTTAATGCCAGTATGTTCATTAATGTTTACTGCAGCAGCTGTGTACGCTATACCCAATTCCAAATTTCCGGTTTGGGCGTAATAGTCGCCCAAACGGTGCATGATTTCTGCATATACTGCGCTTGTTTTTTGATGACACTTTAAATAGGAGATCCGCAGCGTTGTAAGCCTGTGTATTTTTAAATAATTATCGCTCTGATCATTTTTAATAATACTGATCTCCTGGCGGATGCTATCATCAGAAAGACATTGCGCATGGCATATGGTTATCTGGAAAACCAACATGCATAACCAAACAGCAATTCTCCACAAGGCTTTCATAATGGACTTTTTTATATATCGGGGTGCTTTTGCACACACACGCCGTCTTTAATGAGCTCCTGTTCTAATGCCGCAAATTTTTTGCATAAAGCAACTCCCCGGGCATTTTCGGAAAAATCAAAAAGGTTTTTGATAAATGATTGTTTGTTTATCGTTTTTCTGGTATAAAGCTTCGTATCGCAATTGGCGCCAATTATGCCGGTAGCAATAGCAGTTGCAAAAGACGAACCTCTAACATACTCAACAGCCCCATTTAGGTTAAACGGAACTTCAAATAATAAATCCCCTTTTTCAGATTTATCTGCTAATACCCCAAGATCAACAAAAACATTAGAGTGATTTTCTGTAGCAGCAACCACTTCACCATTACTTGTAGTAGCAGTGATCAGATTTTCCGCAGATTTGCTAAGATTAGCCGGCAAAAAGTGGTGTATGGCCAGGTTACGAAGTTGAAAAGGGGAAGGATTGATACCTTGTTGCGCAAAAATTCCTCTTGCAATTTTATCGTCGGCATCGCTCTGATTACCTGCAGCAGTAACAAATAAAATACCCTCATCCTTTAAGGTTGCAATTAAGGCATTAAGTTGTTTTACAGGAGCTTCTTCATAATGATAAAACCCCCAACTGGCATTAATAATTTTCGCCCCCTTTGCTATTGCATAATAAATGGCGCAAAATATTTTAAACAGATCGCCCTTTCCGTTACGGTCATGGGTTTTTAGCGGAATGATCTTAACTGATTTAGTTGAGTTTTTAAACTGATTGATGATGAATTGAGTTACCAGGCTTCCGTGAAGACCAGGGTTATCATCTTTTATATTCGCGTTATCATCAACAAAGTTCCAGCCATTTACAGCATCGCCGAAACATTCATATCCAGGTTTGTTTTGATAATTATTATTGATATAACCCCCATCTACAATAGATAGATCAATACCCGTATCAAGAACAGCAATAGTTATTATCTCTTCTTTGGCAGGAGGGCATTCAGAATTTTTATATGGATAATGCTTGGACTGCCCCCAATGATGGCGCGGAATTTTACTTAAAAAATTTAGCGAGTAACTTTCGCCTACAGTTTTGGTACCGGGGCCTGTACCTGCTTTAACGCCATTTCCACTTACTATGGTATGAATATCCTTTGCAAGCCACAATTGTACGGGCATATTACAATTGCATTTAACTTTTTTAATCTTTTTAATACCCATTTTATTAAAATAACCTTTTACTTCTTTAACTTCTTCATCTGATGGAATTTTTCCAAAAGTTACAATAAGTTGGTTTTTGCGATAGGTTTTCTCCAAAAGGCTGTAATTTGGTTTGCAGGGGATAGCAATACGCGTAAACAAGTGCTGTGATTTTTTCTGATTGGTTTCCATGGGGCCTAATTTTTAATTTGTTTTAGCCAGTTCCTGGCTTCCTGATTGCCATATAAATTTTCATTAATTATTTTCCGTAGTATTTCTTTTGCTTGTTGAATATCTGAGCCTTGTGACCGTACCATGAGGGTAAGCGCTTTATAAAACTGCCCTGGATTGGTATATAAAGGCATTGCTGATAATTCATCAAAATTTTTCAAAGCATCATCATACCGCTTCATAGCAAGGTGGGTTAGCCCGAGGTATTTAATAGCCTCGGGAGCCATTCCCGGTTTATTTGTAAGCGGCATAAACAATCGCTCTGCTAAGGGGTACGATTTTGAATTATAGGCAGCTATTCCTGCTTGCAGCGAATCAGCCCCTCCCATGTTTAACCCAAGTGTAGTTAAATTTGCAGCTATATATTTATCAGCGATTTTTTGAGGGTCAGGAGATTTTAAAAATGCAAACCACCCAATGATCAACAGAATGCAGGCAGCTGCCAAAAAGGCTATCTGTTTAAGGTTAATAATCTTAGCTGGTTTGGTCGGGGCAGCAGATAACTCCTGGTATAGCCTTGCAAATTCTTCTCGTTTTTGCTGTTGTACGTGCACGTTTAACCCGTCACGAATACTGATATATCCCGCAACCTCCTTTGCGAAGTCCTGGTCATTAAGGCATCTTTGCTCAAATGCCTTTTTTTCATCATCGTTCAGTGCTCCGGTGAAATAATCATCAATATAGTGCAATGAATTATTCATTTTGGTGTTGGGTTCTTGTAAATTTCAATTTCAATTTTTCCAAACAGCGTAACCGTGTTGTTTTAACTACATCGGCCGACTGATACTTCATATATCCGGCAATTTCTTTATCGTTGTACCCATCTTCAAACAAGAGTAGCAACTCCTTGCATTTATTACCTATTTCTTCTAATTTTTCAATTATTTGTTGCCTTTCATCTTTTGCAATAAGCTTTTGGATAATGTTTCTTGTTTCATCCGGAAGCTCATAAACCAAACTATCATAAGGTATGGTATCT
>NZ_JBFUJG010000231.1:0-5140 GCF_056401495.1 Mucilaginibacter sp. P4_E8 | reverse complement strand
CACATTAAGCGTGCTATACGGATCGGTATCACTACCTGTTTCACCATAGCTWCCTCTTAATTTAATGTAAGTTACTTTACTACTTTTAATTCCCAGCGCCTGTGATAATACGTATGACAAGTTTGCAGCAGGATAAAAATAACTGTTGTTACCTGTTGCTAAAGTTGATGTAATATCATTACGACCGGTAACTGTTAAATACAGATAATCTTTATAACCAATTGTAGCCTGACCATAAAAAGCTAACAAACGACGATGTATTTCCTCTTCGGAAGCAAAGGGTTGATTTGAACTATTTGACAAGTTAAAAAAGTCTGGAATAGCTAAGCCTTCAATTCTGCTTATATGTGAACGTGAACCACGGTCATTGTAGTTTGCACCTAATAAACCATTGATCTCAAAATTAGAGAACTTTTTATTAAACAGCGCCTGTAATTTACTATCATACTCAAAGTTCTGGAAATTATCTTCTTCAACACTACCTACGTCAGGTTTTCTCACAGCACTTTCTGTATTGGCACCACCTACCCAGCTACCAGGAGTTGGATAGTTTGAGTTAAACCATATTTTGTTTCCCATGTTGGAAACATCTGCACCCTGTTGAAAGTTAAGTGTTAACCAGTCTGTAACTTTATAGTTCATGTTAACGTTGCCATAAAAACGATCGTTTTTGCTATGGCTGCCATTTTCATTTAAGCTGTAGAATGGGTTTACGGCAAAAGGAGTATAATAATTGTCTATGTTAAAGTATTGGTTTTTATAATCCCTTAAATCCTTAATAGGCACAGAGCCCGGAATTTGCAGGATGTTTTCATAAAATGTAGAAGCTATACCTGTTGGCCCCTGACCGGTTGCTACGAAATTTCCATTTTTACCAACATAGTTAAGAGAGGCATCGATAGAAAAGTTTTTATATGTGGTTGATCCTTTTAAAGTGAAGTTATTCCTTTTAAATTTATCTGCCGGACCAGGCAGGATACCATTCGAATAGATATTATTGTATGAAAACAAATAGGTAGTAGCATCTGTACCACCGCTTATTGAAATATTATTATTTAAATCAATGCCACGATCAAATGCGTCTCTGACGTTATTTTGTATAAAAGAAAAAGGTCTTAATAGTTGAGTATTATCAACTACTGCACCCCAAGGCTGAGTTAAGCCTGTATATTTAGGGCCCCAGTTTCCATTTTCACCTAATACGAAATGTCCATCCCACCCTTGACCAAACACATCCTGTGGTTTGTAAACGAAGGCAAGATCAGTCATGGTTGCCGCACTTGAAAATTCAACAACCGGTTTACCTGATTTCCCTTTTTTGGTAGTAATAACAATAACACCGTTTGAACCGCGGGAACCGTAAATAGCGGTTGCAGCCGAGCCCTTAAGAATTGATATGTTATCAATCTGGTTTGGATCAATATCATTTGCGTTGTTACCAAAGTCAAAGTTGTCATCTGATCCTCTGCGTGAGTTATCCAACGGCACACCGTCTATAATAAATAAAGGTTGGTTGGTACCTGTTAATGAAGTATAACCACGTAAGATTATTTTAGTTGAACCACCGGCACTACCACCTACGTTTGATATGTTTACACCTGCTACTTTACCTTGTAAAGCTCCAAAAGGGTTATTAGGTGCAGATCTGTTTATATCCTCATTTTTAACTKTAGTTTGTGCATAACCTAAAGTTTTTTTGGCTTTGCTTATACCCAAACCAGTTACCACAATTTCGCCTAATTGTTTACTGCTTAAGATTAGTACGACATTCATGATGTTTTTGGTAACAACAACTTCCTGAGTTGCATACCCGATAAATGAAAAGACCAGCGTTGTGCCATTTGCCACATTCACGGTGTATTTACCATCGGTACCGGTTTGTGTCCCCTGACTGGACCCTTTGATTTTTACCGTTACTCCAGGGATAGGTAAACCCTCATCCTGCGAAGTAACTGTACCGGTTACGGTTTGATTTTGTGCAAAGGCCATTGAAGCCGCGCAGCAGAAAAAACAAACCATGAAAATTTTAAGTAATTTGTGCTTCATGCTTTTTTTATTTGTTATTAGATATAATTTTTAGATTTTTTCACGTTTTAACTTTGAATAAAAGTTTATTAACCGAAAAAAGTTAAGTATCCGGTTCTATTTGTCCATTTTTCATATTTATTATTTTTTTGATTTATAGATAGTTGAAGAATTTAAGGCCACTATATAAAAGTTCCTTTCACTCCGAAAAAAATATTTCTTTAACTATAACTTAAAGAACAAGCGGGGTAACTTGATATCTTAAATGAATACTTTTTTAGGCGTGTTGAACTAACGAGTTAAAGAAGATTTAATAAGGTTTATGATGAGTGCCAATTGATAGGATACAATTGAAAAATACCACGTTGTGGGGTATTTACGTAGCATCAGGCACAATAATACAATGAATATTAAATTTACGCAGGTGCTATTATCATAGAATAAGTGTTTAATAGTTAATTATATAATAAGTATAGTGACAGACTATATGACTAATACAAACACAATAGTAGCAAATGAATTTATTGCAGGATGTGCGAGAATCACCATTTTGATAGTTTTCGCACATTAATGAGGCGGGATTTATAGGCAAGCTTATTATAATAATTATATTATTATTTTATCTATAAAGCAAATAGCCGCTCAGGCTATTTGCCGGTATTTTAAAGGCGTAATTTTATAATGGGTTTTAAACAGCCTGATAAAAGAACTGGGGCATTCAAAACCAATAAGATTCACTACCTCGTTAATTGGATATGTGGTACTTTTTAACAATAGCTGGGCTCTTTTTAAACGCAATTGTATTAAAAACTGGTGTGGCGTTAAATTAAATGCCTGTTTAAATGTGCGCAAAAGGTGATTAACCGAAAGGCATGAATATTCTGCCAGGTCTTCGAGGCTTATATTTTGGTTATAATTACTGTACAGATATTCTTTAGCCAGGTTAAGCCTGCGCAAAATTTCAATTTTTGTACTTGGGTTTAAAAAATGAAGTTTTTCTGCCTTATTCAGTATTTCCTCGTTATAAATAGTGAAATAGTTAATGAGGCAGTGGGTTAAATACTCGTTTATCAGGAGCTCATCATGCATGCCATTATCCAGGTATTGTTTAAGGTGATATACGTTGTACATGATATCGCCACTAAACGGATAAATAGTTTCATCAAATTCCTGTTGCTGCTTTGTTTTATACCCGTTTCTGTTTACCAGCCGGTTATCCGTAAAAGCCCAGTATTCCTTAAAGTCCTCCAAAAATTGCTGATCAAAGTTGATGCTGAATGATTGTACCGGCACACTTGAATCTGTATCGGTTGAGTATTGTGTACCCCTGTTCAATATCAAAAAAGAATCGGGATATATTGATAAATGCCGCCTGCCAATGTCATAACGTTCATTCCCGGTAAAAACAAACCTCAAACTAAAATCAGAACTATATTGCTGATTTTGCCTTTGGCTGCTGGTACGGCTGTATATCTTATTATTGTTCCGTAATGTTTTTGAATAATCCATCATATAAAAATTTATATTTCAGTATAATTTCTTTCCTCCAATAAAATAAACCGGTTACCTCCCGGATCTAAAAACTCGGCTGCCAGGCCTGTAGGCAGGTACCGCGGGGCTGCATAAAAAAACACACCAGCAGTTTTATATAAATGATAATCTTTCAGGCAGTCCTCGGTATTTAATATGATACAGCTTTTAAAAGTGTTGTTACTGTTGCCACCGGCAACAACAAGGGCAACATCCAAATTGTCGGCCTGTAGTACAGTGCACTCCTCCCCCTCTATAAAACAAATATTGCTGATGGCATTAAAGCCCAGTTTTTGTGTATAAAAATCTATTTGCGCGTCAGCGTCCTCTGCAAAAACAGGGATATATTTCAATTTCATGTTATAAATAAGTCTTACAAAGATTTTTTAGGAAATCAGCCCAATATCATAGCGTGATTATCAGGGTGATATTTAGTGTGGGATGCAATAGCCGGTCAGTAAAAACTATTGCACGTATCAAAGATAGCTTAGCTAATCAGGCAGTGTATCCCCCAAATAGGGGGATTTATTTATTATTACCTGTTATATCATAAACAATAGTTTACAATTGGTTTTACAAAATTACGTAGTTATAAGCACCAAGTTGCATCAGCAGGAATACACCTGATATTAAGCTACAAGATTAGCTTCGGCGCCAAATGCCTGGTCTATAACAATTTTCCAGGTACCGTCGGCTTGTTGTTTCATTACTTCAATGCCTTTGGCACTTATCTTTACTTCATCGCCATCTGTAATATTCCATTCAGATCGTCCCACGGCAATGTTTCCTGTTTGAAGACAATAAACGGTTTTAATTTCCATTTTTCCTTTAATGGATAAAATGGCTTTTATTGCTTCTTCAAATTGTTCTTTGCCTGATACTGGTTTTCCGGGTTCTGGTACAATAATGCCTGTAACATCATACATGTTCATTACTGTGGCCACATCACCGGTGTTATAGGCGGCCGCAAGTGTTGCATGAGCATCTTCGGCTCTTTTGGGTAGATTCATTTTTTTGAGTTTTTATTTGTGAATAATTTATTTGATTTTTAAAAATCAGGAAAGGATAGACGAGAAGTTTTTCTGGTCATTAATTGCCTTGGCAAGTTTCCCGGCATTGTCATAAACCTTGTTAAAAAGAAACGGCCCCATACTAATCCTTTTTACACCCAGCGATCCCAGCTCCTCAAAATTTGGCAGGTTAGGCATACACATTACGTTAATAGGAAGGCTGGTGGCTTCAACTACCGCTTTAATGTCATTCCCGTTGGTGATACAAGGAACAAAAATGCCGTTGGCGCCTGCGTTTTCATAGCTTTTAATGCGGGTAAGTGTTTCATCAAGTGCTGTTGACATCCCCAAAAGGAATCCGTCGGTCCTTACATTTAAAAATAGTTGCAGGTTGTTGCGGCTGATATGCGCTGCTACTGCCGAAAGGATTTTTTTAAATTCAGCGACAGGTTGTAACTGGCGAGTAGCGCCTGCAATGGTATCTTCCAGGTTTATTCCAGCCACGCCGGCATCATGCAGTTTGTTTATATTTTCAATAATGCCGTTAATGCTGCGGCTATACCCTCCTTCCATAT
>NZ_JBFUJG010000230.1:0-5173 GCF_056401495.1 Mucilaginibacter sp. P4_E8 | reverse complement strand
ATCAATGGTAATAACTTTGACCCATCCTTAACCGAGATAATTGCATATTTTTCCTGGTAACGGGTGGTTACCACTGCAAATTCATTACCTAACAAGTGCTCAAATTCCGGCTTTAAAAATAGTCCGGTCTCCGCTTTTATTTTGCTGAACAACTGATCTTTTTCATTGCCAATACCAGCTTTAACGTGCCATTGTGACAAACCTGATGAAAACTTTTGCGGATCAGAAACCGCAAAAGTTATACTATATGCCGTGGTAGCCGGAAAAATATCCTTTAAACGGTTAACCACTGGCTGCTGAGCTGCAAAAAGGTTTAAATAACTGGCCGCATGGTTGTATTGCATATTGGTAAAGCCATTAAACATTAAAGCATCGTTTTTATAGTTTAAGCTTAAAGCAGCCAATGCCGGCAGCAGTTTAAAGCTTTTAAAAATATCAGTGTTCTTATTTTTAAAGATCTGGTCAAACAAGGGTGATAACTGCTCGTAATTGATGTACAGGTTGGCCAGCGAGTTGGAGTTTTGCTGCTCAGGCAATGGTACAAACACATTCCTGTTTTGATCGTCGCGATACAATATGCTTTGATCTATCAGCTCTTTTGAAAAACTGCCCGCAAAAATATTATCCTCTTTTTTAATAATGTAAAAATGCTTGTTGATGGCTTTAACTAAAACATCATATTCAAGACCAATGTTATTACGTATAGTGCTTATTGTTAAACCACTATTGGGCTTCGCGTTTAACCTGGTAAGTATATCTGTTTTAAAATCGCCTGCTGCTGTGGTGGTTATGAGCAGGTTAAGGTCGTTTGTGTTTGATGGGTGTATGGATATAAAAATATTTTGTCCGGTAAAAAACTGATCAAGCAGAGGGGATGCCAATAACAATTTGCGCAGGGTGTCAAGATCAGCAAGTTTGTTCTTGCCGGCAACTGCGCTTAATAATTGGCTGCCTTTAAAAATGTCATAAAATCCCTTTTCATTATTAAATTCAAATACCGCGGTAGCATTATCAGGAATGGTACGCATTACCTGGCTGGTGCGTACCCCTGGCGGACTTAAATTTTTAAAGTAAACAACCGTTATGGTTATAGCCGCAGCAAGCAAAATTAAGGTGGTAACTATCAGTCGTTTCATAGCGGGTTGCCTTACAAAGATAGAATTTTACCTTGCGGCATTAAAGTAATACTTTCAATTGGTTAACTTAGCTTTTTATATCTGCATGAACAAACAAATAATCATTACCGCTTCGGTTTTTGGTATGCTTGCTGTTATAACCGGTGCCTTTGGTGCTCATGGTTTAAAAGCCCTGCTACCCGCAAGTCAGCTCGAGGTATGGCACACTGCTGTACAATACAACTTTTATCATGTATTTGCATTGTTATTCCTGTCAACTTTTGCAAAGTTTAAAAACAGGTTAATAACCTTAGCTTATTATTTTTTCACTTTCGGTATTGTGTGTTTTTCAGGTTCATTATATCTGTTATCATGCCGTAGTATATTGGGTTGGGACTGGCTGATAGCCTTAGGCCCAATTACACCACTGGGCGGCTTGCTGTTCATTTTAGGCTGGCTGATGTTAGCTCTTGCTGCTTTGCGTAATAAATAATTTCGATTTGGGGTTTCGGATTTTCGATTTCGAATTTTAAAGCATAGGATTTAGTAATTAGGATTTAGAGTTTAGTATTTAGAATTTACATGTTAGAATTTGCTGAAATTGAACATACCGACCGTAAAACGCTTTTTGCCGAAGTGATTTTGCCGCTCGCAATTTCAAAAAATTATACCTACCGGGTTCCGTATGATCAAAATGATGCTATAGCTATTGGCAAAAGGGTAGTAGTACAGTTTGGTAAAAGTAAGCTGTACACCGCCATTGTTAAGGAGATCAGTACCCAGGCCCCGGAAAAGTACGAAGCCAAGTACATTATTGAAATTCTGGATGACCACCCGGTAGTGACCCCGCATCAGTTACACTTTTGGCAATGGCTGGCCGATTATTATATGTGCAACATTGGCGAAGTGATGAATGCCGCCCTGCCTGCCGCCCTGAAACTGGCCAGCGAAACCCGCATTGTACTTAATAAAGAGTATGAAATTGACCGCTCGACTCTGCACGATAAAGAGTTTTTAATTGTGGAGGCCCTGGATATACAGCCTGAGCTAACGGTGAGTGATATTGCCAAGCTGCTGGGCCAAAAAACGGTAATGCCTATTCTGAAACTGATGTTTGAGAAAAATATCATTCATATATCAGAGGAGGTTAGTGAGCGCTACAAACCCCGCAAACGTACTTTTATTACGTTAAATCCGGTTTACAATAACCCCGACAATTTACGGGAATTGTTTCCTATACTGGAGAAACGGGCCCCCAAACAAGCTGATGCGCTGCTGGCTTATATTAAACTATCGCGCCATCAAAAGGCCATCACCAAAAACGAACTGATTGAGGAAAGCGGTGCAGGCGAATCAAGCATTAAATCGCTTATAGAAAAGGAGATCCTTTTTGCTGAGGAAAAAAATGTGAGCCGTCTGCATTTTGAGGAAGATGAGGAGTTTAATAGGGATTTTGAACTGAGCGAACAGCAAACCGAAGTGCTGCAAAGTATACGTACACAGTTTACAGAAAAAGATGTGGTGCTATTGCATGGGGTAACCTCATCGGGAAAAACACAGATCTATATCAGGTTGATAGAAGAGATGATGCGCAATGACAGACAGGTGCTTTACCTGCTGCCCGAAATTGCACTTACCACGCATATTATTGAGCGCCTGCGCATGTATTTTGGAGCTGATATTGGTGTTTATCATTCCCGCTTTAATGATAACGAGCGGGTGGAGGTTTGGCAAAAGGTGCTGAACAATGATTATAAAGTGATATTAGGAGCAAGGTCATCGGTTTTTTTGCCGTTTAATGATCTGGGGCTTATTGTTGTTGATGAGGAGCATGAAACTTCCTATAAACAGTTTGACCCGGCACCACGGTATAATGCCCGCGATGCGGCCATATTTTTGGCCAATATGCATCAGGGTAAGGTACTATTGGGTTCGGCCACACCATCATTTGAGAGCTATTTTAATGCCCGCAATAACAAATACGGCTTTGCCGAGCTAACTGAACGCTATGGCGGTGTACTGCTGCCCGAAGTGGAGGTGGTAAGTATCAGTTATGAAACCAAACAAAAAACTATACAATCGCATTTTACCAGCGTGTTGATGGAGGGGATTAACCAGGCGCTGGTTAATAAAGAACAGGTGATCCTGTTTCAAAACCGACGTGGTTATGCCCCGGTACTGATGTGTAAAATATGCGCTTATACGCCCAAATGCATTAATTGCGATGTAAGCCTTACCTATCATAAAAGTAGCGGCAAGCTGCACTGCCATTATTGCGGCTATAAAGAGGATTCGCCATCAATTTGCCCGGCCTGTGGATCAACGCACCTGGAATACAAAGGCTTTGGTACCGAGAAGATAGAAGATGAATTAAGCTTGCTATTGCCCGATGCCCGCATTACCCGTATGGACCTGGATACTACCCGTGCCCGCAATTCGCTGCAAACCATACTGAACAACCTGGAAGAAAAAAAGATAGATATACTGGTAGGTACGCAAATGGTAGCCAAAGGGCTCGATTTTTCGGACGTTACCCTCATTGGCATCATTAATGCCGATAGCCTGCTTAAATTTCCTGATTACAGGGCCAATGAGCGTAGTTTCCAGATGCTGGCGCAGGTAAGCGGCAGGGCAGGCCGCAGAGGTAAGCAGGGCAAGGTTGTGATACAGACATATGACCCTCATCACCGGGTGATAAAACAGGTGATCGCTAATGATTATAATGATCTGTATTTTACAGAGATGGAAGAGCGTAAAAGCTTTAAGTACCCCCCATTTTATCGCATCATTAACCTGGATATTAAACACAAGGATCCTGAAATACTATATAATCAGGCCAATTACCTGGGTAATGAGCTGCGCAAGCATTTTGGTGAACGGGTGATAGGTCCGGAAGCGCCACTTATCAGCAGGATAAGGAATTATTATATCAAATCTATCATGCTTAAATTTGAGAAGGATGGTATATCTATTGTTAAAGCCAAGGCTATCTTGCGTGATGTGATCGTTCAGTTTCAAACTACCAAACTGAGTAAGGGCAGTATCATACAGCCCGATGTTGATCCTTATTAAAATTTATTAGATTGTCATTCTGAGCATAGCGAAGAATCTATTAGCCGATATGTATGTGGCCGAGTGGATCCTTCGCTATACTCAGGATGACAAGGAGCTTCGGAAGATAGCGTCGTGCCCCCGCAATCGCCTCTGCTTTTATGCATTAAAAACAGTATAAACTTTTTATTGGCTAACACATAATGAATTACCTTTTGTTACGTTAGTAATCCCCCTAAATACTGAAATTCCTGCTAACTTTGCCTTATAAATGGCTTATAAGTATATTGATAATTACCGCGAGAAAGGTGCCCGGAAACGATTGGTTGACATCCTGCAAAAAAAAGGTATTCAGGATGAAGGGGTTTTATTGGCCATTGGTAAAGTGCCGCGCCATTACTTTTTTGATGAAACTTTCTGGAATCAGGCTTACCATGATATCGCCTTCCCAATAGGTGAGGGACAAACCATATCTCAACCTTACACCGTTGCTTACCAAACCGAACTGCTGCATATCCGTAAGGGGGATAAAGTACTGGAAATAGGTACGGGCTCGGGCTATCAAACTTGTATTTTGATGGAGCTTGGCGCAACAGTTTATACCATTGAACGGCAGGAAAAGCTTTACGAACGCACCAAATTTATCCTCCCCGAAAAAATGGGCTACAAGCCACACTTTTTTTGTGGCGATGGTTCTATAGGCAAGGCGGCATACGCACCTTATGATAAAATCCTTGTAACTGCCGGTGCACCCACTGTTCCCGATGTATTATTAAAACAATTAAAGATAGGCGGTATCCTGGTGATACCCGTTGGTGACGAAGAGACCCAGAAAATGGTTACTGTATTAAAAGTTGCCGAGCATGATTATGAAAAAATGGTGTTGGATACTTTCAGGTTTGTACCACTGGTAGGGGATAAGGCCTGGTAGAGCCCCCCCCGGCCCCCAAAAGGGGGAGCTTTTTGATTAGCAAATTTGAGTTAAATTAAAAGGCCTGCTTGTATAT
>NZ_JBFUJG010000229.1:0-5183 GCF_056401495.1 Mucilaginibacter sp. P4_E8 | reverse complement strand
ATAGGTAAACACCTCCATGGGTATAACCAGGGTTATTTGCCATTCAAATTTTGTTCCTGCGGGTTCTTCTGCTGATCTTATTAATACTCCCCTCCTGATCTTATTAATTATAGCTTCGGGCAGTATCTCTCTGCTGGCCCTATCAACCCCATACCCCATAAAGCAAATGCCTAAACAGTTCATTTCTATATTATAGTATTCTTTTTCGGCACCAAATGAAATAAAAAACTCCACACAATTGTCCTTGTGAACAGGGTCATTGGTTTTAAACATAGTAGATTTAATTACATCTTCATTAACATAATACTTCAGCAAAATGGCGGAACCGCAGTGTGCAATAGAAAAGCTGGTTTCGCAATTACTTTTAAATTCAGACCAAAGTTCATTGTCGATATAGTGTTTAGGTAATGTGTCCAATAATATGGAAACATCTTTAATACTGGAATCGTAATTAACAGATTGTACTAACGGGATATTTATATGTTTCATAATTAGGGTGAATAATTTTTTGATTCCCCCCTATTTATTTCTGGCCAGGCGGTTGTATAAATTAATTACTTTCCTGTTTCTTAATTGGTTTTCATCTGCTATTGCTGATGGGTTTAAAAAATCTTTATTCAATTCATTGAAGCGCTTGTCCAAATCCTTTGAAGCTACCAGTAACTCTTTCAGCTGATTAATCGCAACAACTTTTTGGGTATCATTAAAAGTTGTGTCATTTGCCTGTTTTTCAATAACCTGGTAACGCAAATAATAATTGCGGATATCGGCCATCAGCTTAAAGTGTTCAAATTCCTGCTTGTTTTTTACCGGGCTTAATGTATATAAGGTTTTAACAGCTACGCTATTAYTATCCAGTAATTGCGGTAAACTCATAGGGACAGGTGATATTACTTCACCTTGTTTAACTTCATAAGGTGTGGTTTTTAATGCACCCCAAAAATCTGATGCCTGTGCTTTGTTAAACCCAAAATGATCTTTGCAATATTTCTGTACAAAACCATCTATATCAAAAGTTTGTCCGGATTTTAACTCTTCAGTAAAAGCATCTATCAGGATATTAAAACCAGAAAGTGGATATACATGTCTGATCGCATATAATTCGGCAAGATCAGCTTCTGATTCAAAAAGGGAAGAGTAAACACCTGAGGTTGACCACGAAGTCATGACAATACCTTTATAACCCAGCTTCTGTGATACTGGAATAAAATCCCGGATGTTTTTAAAATGCTTATCCCATTGCGTTAAATTGTAATTATCAGGACTTGACCTTAAACTTGGGGCTCCCCAAATTTCAAAACCGCTTTCCATTAATTTTTGATGATTCCCAAAGTGGTTCAGATCCCAGCCATAGTTCCAGTCAACAAAAACAGTCCCTTTCGGGAGCGACTTAATGGCATCCGGGTATTTCAATGCGATATCAGCCCACAAAACCGGTACCTTACCCATCTTCATGACAATATCACACAGCATTTTAATATAATCGGTATATAACTTGGATTTTCCTTCCTGCTCTGCTTTCAACCTGCATTTTTCATCATGCCCTAATAAATACGTTTCATCTCCCCCTATATGGATGTATTTGGAAGTATGTGTAGATGCTAATTCCCTGTACAGATCAGTAAATAGTGCCTTATCCCCCTCGGCTTCCAGCGGACAAACCTGTGAATAATCCTTTTTATCCTCGCGCAATGATTTATAGCGTTCATTACGTAAAATGTACTCCACATGGCCAAAACTTTGTTGTAATGGGATAACATCAACCCCAAGGCCGTTGCAGTATTTTATAAAAGATACTACCTCTTGTTTAGTATAAGCATATCGGTTAGGTATCAGCGGGTGTTTTTCAAAAGGATAAGTACCTTCCCACTCCATGATCAGGGTATTGATCCCTGCTTTGCTGAGCTTTAAAACGAAGCTTTTAAGAGCATCCATTTTCATTACCTGTATCCTTAAGTCGAGATGAAAACCGCGTACAGGAAATGGCTCCTCAGCCATTGGATTAGTTTGAGCAAGCGCAACATTTAAATTAATCAGGAGAAATAAAAATGGAAATAATTTTTTCATATTATTTGTTATTTAATCTTACATAGTTTAATACGGTATCAAAATATCCCCCAGGGCAGTAAATAATTATTTAGCATTATGCGCTACCTCACAGTATGAGCTGAGTAATAGTTCTTTTAATTTGATAAAGACCAGCTCCTGGTTTTGTGACCGTAAAAGGCATAAAACACCAGGTACAGATAGCAAGGGAATAATACCCAATAGGCCTTTTTAACATCAAATAAATCAGCAAAATGGCCATATGCAAGCGGCAGAATAGCGCTTCCACACAAGCCCATGATCATGACCGACGCCCCCAGCTTGGTAAATCGCCCAAGATCACTAAGTGCCAGCGGCCATATCCCTGCCCATATCATGGAGTTCGCTAACCCCAATAAAACTATAAACCATATTGATATGTCTGCAACATGTCCCAGCAGGCTTACTTTACCTTGTGTAAAAACAATCAGCAAGGTGAATATTGTGCCTAACATGGTACACACTCTGAGTATATTTACCTGGCTGATATAACGGGGAACAAGCACAATACCTATCAGATAGCCGCAAATGGTTGCAAATAAAGTATATGATGGAAAAACCTTGGCCTCCATCAATGTTATATGCATAGAGTTTGCATACCCTATGATGGTATCAATAGCGATCACTTGTGTACCTACATGAAGAAAAATTGCCAGGGCCCCTAATATCAGGTGCGGAAACTGAAAAATATTCTTTTTCCCTGAATTGACATGAGCCAGCTCTGAACTTTCGTGCTCTGTATCAATTTCAGGCAATGGGGAGTAACGTATAAAAACTCCTAAACCCAGCAGCAGTAGCCCCATAAACGCGTAAGGAACTATTACTCTTCTTATCAGGGAGTCAAGTGCTTCATTTCTTTGCTGGGCATCCATCAACGGCAGCTGTTTAAATAGTTCACTATCAGTAACTTTAAGCACTACACTTGCAAATAATAAAGGCGCAAGTATCCCGGCGCTTTTATTACATATCCCCATAATACTGATACGCTTAGCCGCCTTATCCTTTGAACCCAGAACGGTAACATAAGGATTGGCGGCAGACTGTAAAATAGCCAGCCCTGTTCCAATAGTAAAAAGTCCAAACAAAAAAGTTTCATAGGTGCGGCTTAAGGCCGCGGGTATAAAAATAAAGGCCCCTACAGCCATAATCCAAAGACCAAGCATTATGCCCCGCTTAAATCCTATAGTTTTAAGTAAGTACGATGACGGGACCGACATGATAAAGTAAGAGATGTAAAAAGCAAAAGCTACCAGATAGGATTGAAAGTTGGATAATTGGCAGGCTATTTTAAAATATGGGATTAAAATGGAGTTGACCCAGGTAACAAAACCAAATATAAAAAACAACACAGCTACAATGAGCATGGAKATAAAAGTTTCCCTTTCACTTAGAGATGCTGCTTCAACCGCGATAGCCTTTTTTATCCTTATATTCATATTTTAAATATAATTCAATATTGTGTACGTACCCGTAATTTTATTAAATAAGTTCACAGATAAATCAGCTAATAAAGCTAATTCCTATAAAATTTATAATTCTCTCGGGTAATAATGTCAATTGGCATAAAATAAGCCTTATCTACAGCAGTATTTAATACCAAATTCTGGTAAAGTGCCATTATACCTTTATATCCCTGCTCTTGTGGTTTTTGACAGATAAGAAAATCTATTACGCCTTTTTTAAGATATTCAATATTTTCGTTCAGAAAATCATAGCCAATTAATAAGATACCCTTAATTTCAGATTCTTCTAAAAACCGGGCTACAGACGATACTCTTGAATTGGTTACAAAAATTGCCTTTACATCCTGATGAATTGTCAATAGTTCCTTAAGCTTTGTTACAACAGATTGATAATCTGTTTGCCTGATATCGGCTTTTATAATTTCATTATTTTTATGATTATCCCGAAAATAGGCTTTGAAACTTTCTTCTTTTCTTAAAAGGTGATGGTAATTATCCATTTCTTTGGATATATTGATGATCAGTATTTTACCATTTTTATCAACGGCATAATTAGTAAGATGGGCACTTAAATAACCGCTTTGAAACAAATCGGGCCCTATGTAACAAAGACTATCCTGATTGGGAATATCGGAGTTGATGAAAACGTATGGGATTTTAAAATACTGACATACTTTGGTAAACTCTAAAGACTCATCAATAAAAGATGGTGCCAATAAAATACCATCAACTTCGCTTTTGAGTATTTTTTTAGTTTGCTTTATAAACGTGCTTTTATCATTTTGGTCAAAAAAGTACTTTTCAATTTTTATTCCGTATGGCTTTATTTCTGATTCCGCCTGCTCAATTCCACTCAACGGCGCTTTCCAAAACTCAGTTTCCTGGGAAATTGCAGGTATTAGAATCGCAAAATGAAGTAGTTTTTTTGAAGCAAGTCTTCTGGCTAAAATATTAGGCTGATAATCCAGATCTTTAATTATTGCCAATATATTATTCTTGGTTTTTTCAGATACGCCTGATCTGTTGTGAATAACCCTGTCAACCGTAGCAATCGAGACATTTGCTCTGCGGGCTATTTCCTTCACACCAGATAATTCTATACCGCCATCTTTCTTCATTTACGCTTTTCAATAATTTATGTAAATTAATACTAAGTTCACAATTCTGCACATCTTACTATTTTAAATAAGTGAGCTGCTTTTTTCATCTATAAACAGTATGGCATTAGGATGACTCCGTAAAACAGTAGAAGGATACTTTTCGCTTATACTTTCATTTAAAGTATGATACACCGCATTGGCCTTTTTTTCGTCCGGAACTATACAATAAACATATGTAGCTTTATATAAAGACGGGATGGTTAAAGTTAAAGCATGTGTTGGTACCTCGTCAATGCTGCCAAAACAACCATCATTAACCTGTTGCTGCCTGCATTCCAAATCCAGGTCAACAATTTTTACTGCTTTTTGATCATTAAAATCAGCTACATGTGGGTCGTTAAAGGCTAAATGCGTGTTTTCGCCAATACCTATACAAGCGATATCAACCGGGTATTGGTCCAGTAAATCCGTATACCTTTTACATTCTGTTTCCGGGTTAGCTGCATTGCAGTTAAGATATTGAACAGTATTAAAT
>NZ_JBFUJG010000228.1:0-5188 GCF_056401495.1 Mucilaginibacter sp. P4_E8 | reverse complement strand
GGCCAGGACAGCAATCACCTATGATCCTGAAATCAGCGCCTATGCTGAAAGAAAACTTAAAAATAAAAAATATGGATTGGTATTAAATAACGTAAAATTCAAGTTGATCTTAAGAATGTTTGCGCTTGTGAAGCGTGGTAAAATGTATGTGGAAAATTATAAGATAACGGCCTGAAAAATCTTTTTTTATTAAATTTTGGAATTATAGCAAACCTATAATACAAATCAGGCAGAACCACGGGCTGCAAAAAGTTGCTCCACTTCGTTCGCTCGTTGGCCCACGCTTCAGCAAATATTTGCTATGCCCTTTACCGCCGCACAGGGCCACCATTGTTCTGCCTGATTTCATCCGAAGCGAGCTGCAGATCAGGGAAAGGAAAAAATGTGAAAAAGGAAATTAAATAAAACCACGTCATTGCGAAGAATGAAGCAATCTCTTTAGGACAAGTAATTAACTTTGCACACACGAATTGCATATCGGAGATTGCCACGCTATCGCTCGCAATGACAATTTTTATTAACTTCCAAATTCAAAAATGATCCACATAGAACAAATACGACCTGAACTTACCTGGCGCTTGCGACAAAGAATTTTATACCCTGAGCAAAAGCTGTACGAAATGGAAATGGAAGAAGATAACAACGGCTTGCATTTTGCCGCTTTTAAGGATGATGCTATTGTTGCTGTAGTATCCTTATTTGCCAAAGGCGACGATTACCAGTTCCGCAAGTTCGCGGTGGATGACAACCAACAGGGTAAAGGCATAGGCAAACAAATATTAGATCATATTACTGATTTTGCGCAAACAAATGGCGCAAAAAGACTGTGGTGCAATGCCCGGCTGTCGGCCATTGGGTTTTACTTAAAGGCTGGTTTTGTGCATACAGGGCAATTCTTCACCCGGCACGGGTTCGATTATGAGATCCTTGAAAAGGACATCACTCCTTTATCAGCTCGGCAATAAGTACAGTGGCATAATTATTCTGCTGCTTTTGGTTTGATAATTTGGCCAGGTCAAGGGCCTCATCAATATCACCCTGCGACTCATAAACCACTGCCAGGTTATAGGCGGCCTGGCTGGCCAGTTTAAGGTCCTTACCATCAATCAGTGGGTTTAATATTTTATAGGCGATATCAAACTTACCTTTCAATATTTGCTGTACTGATGACTCTAAGGCGTCTGTTCCGTTATATAGCGGTCTGTAATTGGTTATGGTGTATGGTAAATAATCCTTCAGTGCATCCAGGGCGGCCTCACGGGCCGCGCCATTGACAGAAAATCCCCTGTTCGAGTTATCCTGGGGTTCTTCGGCCACTCCTTTTAACTTTTTAAAGTAAATGCCGTTATTTTCATACAGGGTAAAATCAACCTTTGCCTTGGTATTGTAATAGGCTATTTGGGCATTACCATCATATTGCACATTATCAAGCACAATGCCTGCGTTAAAATCATCGAACGTTAAAACATAATTGGCTTTGTAGGTCTTTGCCAGGAATTTAACAGAATCGCCATTTGGAGTAAAGTGCAACGAATCAATCAGGCTGGTCACTTTTACCCCTGGCAGCAACTTCAATTCTTTTTCGGCTCCGGCAACAGCGGCGTAGGCAGCTGCCTTAAGCGCCATGATCTTCCTCTTGCTGATCTTGGTTGAATCGAAGGCAACTTTGTTTACAAGCAGTATGTGGGTAGTATCCGGATTAAAGATTTGTTTCGGGGCATAGTCAACCGGTACAGTTGCGTATTGAATAACGTTACATGAGGTTAAACCGGCAATAAATAATATACAGATAAGCTTAAATAGTTTCACGGCAGTGGAGTAAATTATAGAACATGTAAAATTAAGAAACTACAATGAATTTGAAATGAACAATAATGTCATTAATGTAAAACTTACAGTTAATCACAACTAATTAACCAAGGGGGGTAAATTTTACATATTTGAAAAAAAAACGCTAATGTTATAACCTTAGTATTAATTTAATAATAAAAACATGTTTTTGTTTCCATTTTGGCAGATAATATTAGGGGTTTACCATCAGCTTTATTATATTTGCTTATTGCACAATATTAGTTTACTTAACAAACATGGCTAAAAAAAAATCTGATACCTCAACGCATATTCCTGTTGTAAACGAAACTTCCTTATCTTTTTTCGAAAAATATATTAATAACCCCTCGCCTACCGGCTTTGAGTGGAAAGGCCAGGAGTTATGGCTTGACTATTTAAAGCCCTACATTGATGATTATTACGTAGATAATTATGGTACCGCAGTTGGTATTATTAACCAAAAGGCCGATTATAAAGTAGTTATTGAAGCCCATGCCGACGAAATATCATGGTTTGTTAACTATATTACCAGTGATGGTTTAATATACGTGATACGCAACGGCGGATCTGACCACCAGATAGCCCCTTCAAAAAGGGTGAACATACATACCGATAATGGCATTGTAAAAGCAGTTTTCGGCTGGCCGGCCATCCACACCCGCTTAGGCGGCGAAAAGGAAGAGGCACCAACCCTGAAAAACATTTTCCTGGATTGCGGTTGTACCTCAAAAGATGAAGTTGAAAAACTGGGCATCCATGTGGGTTGCGTAATTACCTATGAAGATGAGTTTATGGTGCTGAACGACCGTTATTATGTTGGTCGCGCGCTTGATAACCGTGCAGGCGGCTTTATGATAGCCGAAGTTGCCCGTTTGCTTAAAGAGAATAATGTAAAACTGCCGTTTGGCTTATACATAGTTAACGCCGTACAGGAAGAAATAGGCTTGCGCGGCGCCGAGATGATAGCTCACAAAATAAAACCCAATGTGGCCATCGTAACTGATGTTACGCATGATACCCAAACCCCGATGATCAATAAGATAACCCAGGGCGATTTGGCCTGTGGCAAGGGGCCGGTGGTATCATACGCCCCGGCGGTTCAAAATAACCTGAACAAATTACTTATCGAAGCCGCACAAAAGGCGGATATCCCTTTTCAACGCCAGGCATCGTCACGCTCAACAGGCACCGATACTGATGCATTTGCTTACTCGAACGATGGTGTTCCATCGGCGCTCATTTCGTTACCATTAAGGTACATGCATACCACTGTAGAAATGATACACAAAGAAGATGTTGACAATGTGATACGTCTTATTTACCAAACTTTGCTGAGCATCAAAGCCGGACAGGATTTCAGATACATCAAATAATCCCGTGTTTTCAAGGGAAACAATTTTGGTTATCAATCATTCACTATAAAAAATTTATGTAAAGGCATATAGTTATTATTAAATACCCCCCAATATTATCTATGAAACCAACACTTCTTATTTTGGCCGCAGGTATGGCCAGCCGTTACGGCAGCATGAAACAGGTTGATGGCTTTGGCCCCAACGGTGAAACTATTATCGACTACTCTATCTACGATGCCATAAAGGCTGGTTTTGGTAAAGTAAGCTTTATTATCCGCGAAGAATTTGCAGATAATTTTAAAGCTATTTTTGAGCCTAAACTTAAAGGCCGCATTGAAACTGATTACGTTTTTCAAAGTTTTGACCTTAAACCTTTTGGTATTGATAAAACAATTGAACGTGCTAAACCCTGGGGCACAGCACATGCGGTACTTGCCGCACGCAACCAGGTAAATGAGCCATTTTGTGTTATCAACGCCGATGATTTTTATGGTTATGACTCATTTGAAAAAATGGCTAAGTTTTTAACCACCGAAGTGGCCGATGATACCTACTCTTTAGTGGGTTACCAAATTGACAGGACTTTGTCTGACTATGGCTCCGTATCACGCGGTGTTTGTAAGGTTGATGATAAGGGCAACATGATTGAAATTAATGAGCGTACCGAAGTTTACTTTAAGGAAGACGGTAGTGTAGCCTATAAAGATGCCACCGGCGAGCACCCGCTACCAAACGATACCCGCGTATCCATGAACTTCTGGGGCTTTACACCGGCTATATTTAAACAAAGCCTGCCTATGTTTCAAAAATTTGTTGAGGAAAATGAGAACAATCCAAAATCTGAGTTTTTTATTCCTTTAGCTGCTGATGAACTGATAAAAAGCGGAACAGCTGCTTTTAAAGTTATCCCTACAGGATCAAAATGGTTTGGTGTAACTTATAAAGAAGATAAACCTATTGTACAAAAAAGTATATCAGACCTGGTAGCCAGCGGCACCTATCCTGAAAAGCTTTGGGATTAATTTAGGAATATAAAATGTCATGCTGAACTTGTTTCAGCATCTCTCATACAAGGTTTAAACATGCAAGTCGCTCACTTAGCATGTGAGATCCCGAAATAAATTCGGGATGACTTGTGAATTTAAAACACCTATAAAACAAAAAATCCCGCCTGTTAGGTGGGATTTTTTTATACAAGCCTATTCAGTCAGTCCATAAAGAAAAATGTTTTTTGATTATTTTCTAAATAAACATGAACCTTCTTTTTCACTACCTCATTGTTTGATATAACTGCAATGGTATAATTGCCATTATCAAGTTCGGTAAAAACATAGCCTTTTGTAACGGCTGCTTCATTGGGCAAAAAATCTTTTAACAGGATGTTATCTTCCTGATCGAAAACCATTACATAAGATTTATGACTATCGGTGTTTAAAACATTTACATAAACGCCACGACCTTTCTGCATAGCTGATACGGTAACCTTTTCTTCAGATCTTACCGGATGGTCTGTAGCATTTGCAGATGTGGTGGCAAAAATGCCTGCACTTAATAAAAGAAACAGTGCTGATAATTTGATTGAATTTTTCATGATATTTTTTAATTTGATGTTTTTAATTGAGTTTGTTTTTAAATTTTCAATATTCAAATCAACAGCATTTTAAAACACAAAAAAAATGAAATAGACCACCCATTTATATATATAGACGAAGGGGGAGTTTTAATCGTCAAACCATTAAAAAGCACTAATAATCAGTCAATTACACCGTTTATAGTTTAACACAGGTTGTTCATCGGTATATAGTTGTTATTCGTCGAATATTTAGGGGTAATGGGGCAGCTTGAGTTGTGCTGACAAGGGGTGATGAATGGCCTCTTGATAGATATGTCATTGCGAGGAAGCCCCCTCTAAATCTCCCCTGGTAGGGGAGACTTTTAGTTTTAAGCCCTCCCTTCCGGGGAGGGTTGGGTGGGGCTAATTGCGGTTGGGTGGGGCTAATTGC
>NZ_JBFUJG010000227.1:0-5200 GCF_056401495.1 Mucilaginibacter sp. P4_E8 | reverse complement strand
ATTCGGTATTGATTTAAGAAGGTTTACCATAACTTCACATATCTTTGGACTCAAAATTTACAAACATATCTTCATGGCAAAGGCATCTGAAATTAAAGTAGGTAATATATTACGTTATAACGGCGAACTGGTAACCGTTACAGAAGTTCTACATCGTACACCAGGTAAAGGAGGGGCTTTCTATTTAGATAAGTTTCGTAATATTAAAACCGGAAAAATTGTGGAGGCACGTTTGGCCACTGACGAACAGGTTGAAATTTGCCGGGTAGAAACTAATGATTTCCAATATCTGTACGAAGAAGGTGATTTCATGGTAATCATGGATAACGTCACTTTTGATCAGTTTAATATTCCAAAATCGTTATTCGGCCCGTCAGCAAAATTTCTAAAAGAAGGAATGAACGTCATAGTTTCCTTTGAAAGTGAAGAGCCCATTATGGCGCAGGCACCTAACAGCGTAGAATTAGAAATTACTTATGCAGAGCCGGCCGTTAAGGGCGATACTTCTTCGGGCGCACTAAAATATGCTACAACAGAGAATGGCATAGAAATAAAAGTACCACTTTTTGTGAACCAGGGCGATAAGGTAAAAGTAGATACACGCACCGGCGAGTATCTTGAGCGTGTGAAATAAGATATGATGGAATCAAAGTTATTTTCTTATAAGGTTGATGGCATTGTGCTTGAACCAATAAATGACAGTCTGAAAGTCAGTCCTGTTTTTGACAGGAAGGAACTGGTAGAAAAGGTGAAGGAAATTTTAAAAGAAGATAATTTTACGCTTGATGAACGGTCAATAGAATACAAAATTGAAGACGGTCAGCTTTATCTTCAAGGCCTGGCTGTAAAACATCCGGAATCAAAATCAATTGGATTTAGGATAAATAACTAATTGTTTCAGTACAGGCTCTATGTATAGAATCTGTACTGAAATAATAGACCATCAGCCTACCTGCTTATCAATGAAAATAGTGTCTGTTTACTCAAACAGCGTATTATTTTTACGAGCATAATCTACAATATGCAATGGTTGTGAGCCGGATATGGTTTCAACCAGATTATTTGTACTGGAAAATACACCGTTACGGCAATCCCGGGCACCCATGGGAAATACAGCTGCTAAATATTTGTTTTTAAGTTAACAATGAATTCACACACAAAGGATTCCTTTGAGCAAATACTAACCTATCATTAGATCCACTATGAAAAAAATCTTACTCCCCGTTCTTGCATTTACCATAGCCGCCGCAACAGGCTGCAAAAAAGATCACCAAATCACCAAAATCACTTATCCGGATATGGCAGAAGTTGCCGATCCGCCGGTTTTGTTCACCACTGCCGCCGGTGTAAAAGTGTACAACGGCGGCTTTGGTTCGGCCGTGGCAGCTGATCTAAGGGATCCGTCGGTATTTTATATGCTGACTGACCGCGGTTCAAATGTTGCGGGTCAGGCTGCTAATTCCATCATTATCGGCAAGCCCGATTTCGATCCGCAGATCGGAAAATTCAGGTTAAAAGACGGTAAACTGATACAGGAACAGGTGATTTATCTAAAAAATGCATCCGGTGATAAACTGAATGGCTTACCTAACCCGGCGGGTATGGGCGCTTCCGGCGAGACTGCCTACGACCTGAATGGCGCGGTAATTGCCCCCAGCGCTGACGGTATCGATTCAGAAGGCCTGGTATTAGCTGCCGATGGCACCTTTTGGATAAGTGACGAGTATGGGCCGCACATCGTCCACTTTGACGCGACAGGTAAAACCATTGAGCGAATTAACCCATTCGGCACCGGTACTGGCGGCCGTAAGATACCTGCAGTATTCGCTAATCGCAGAGCAAACCGTGGTATGGAAGGTTTGGCTATCACTCCTGATGGAAAAACACTCGTGGGCATGATGCAATCGCCGATGTATAACCCAACGAAAGCCTCCGTAGCCAACTCCGTGGTCTTGCGCATCCTGACTTTTGATATTGCCAGCGGCGCAACCAAGCAATACGCTTACCTGATGGACAATGTTACGCTCACCGGCGTAAGTGATATTGTAGCGGTGAACGCGACAACCTTCTTAACCATTGAAAGGGACGCCCTTTTCGGTGGCGCGGCAACTAATCCTGCTACATTTAAAAAAGTATTTAAAATTGACCTGAGCGCGGCTACAGATATTTCGGATGCAGCTAATAGCGCTACCGGTAAATTATTCAGCGGTAAAACTGTTGAAGAACTGAATAACGCCGCCGGCCTGCAGGCTGCGGGTATCACCCCCGTGACCAAGACACCGGTGTTGGATTTATTGAAGGACCTGCCTGCTGTTTACCCGCATGATAAAGCGGAAGGTTTGGCCTTATTACCGGGTAATATACTGGTAATTTCTAATGACGATGATTTCGGGGTGATAGATAACGGGAACAGTGGTTTCGCGGCAAAAATTTTGCCATTAACAAATCAGGTGGACCGTAACCGCCTGTATTTTGTAAAATTGAAATAACAAACTATAGAACAAAAGGAAAGGCCGCTCAATGAGCAGGCCTTTTCTTTTTAGCGAATAATGCATCTGAAAGCGCAAACGGTGATTGAAGCTAATAAACCAGGGGTTAAAACTCCAAAGAAAGCCGATACCTATTTAAACTTTTAAAACAAATTCACGTATAACATAATTCTGAAGGAGAATGTGTTATAATGAAATTTTATAGACTGGGGCTACTTTTTACGTTCATGATCATTGGTTGGTCTATACCGGCACTTTCTCAGCCATTCAGGCTTAACATAACTTCGCTCTCCAGTTCAAATGGCCTTTCGCAAAATACAATTTTAAGCATTTTTAAGGACCAGTATGGCTTTATGTGGTTCGGAACGCAGGACGGCCTCAACAAATTCGATGGATTTACCTTTACAGTTTATAAACATTTAAGCTCAAAACCAAGTAGCCTGCCGGCCAACACCGTCAATGCCATTAGCGATGACGGGAACGGAAATATGTGGGTCGGCACCCGGGTTGGAGGTCTCAGCCGCTACAACCGGTCAAAAGACGCTTTTACCAACTTCAAAAATGATCCGAAGAACCCCTATTCGATCAGCAACGACAATATTAATGTAATTTATAGCGATAAAAGCTCAAATCTGTGGATAGGGACAGAAAACGGGCTAAACTGTTATGATAAAAAGACTGGCAGGTTCAGCCATTATTTTCATGACCCCAAAGCCCCGGGAAGTTTGGGTAATTCCAACATCATTACGATTTACGAAGATACACATCATCGGCTGTGGATAGGTACAGCCGGCGGTTTGAACCTGTTTGACAGGGCAACCGGGAAATGCTCGCGGATTGATGACCGGAATAACCCTGAATATAAATCCGAAATGGTTTTTGCAATAACTGAGGATGAGCAGCAGGGTATTTGGATCGGCACAAATAAAGGATTAAAGCTGGTGGATAAGGGGACGAATAGCCTGCGGTCTTATCAGATCGACCGTGACCGGAATTCCGATGGTGGCTTTAACCCGGTTTACAGCATAGCGAAAACGCAGGGAAACCGTTTTTGGATAGGCTCTAATACAACGCTGCAGCTATTTGACGCCGCGCAGAGAAAAGTCATCCCGATTACCGATAAGACGGATAGTGAAAGCCGGCTTCCCAATGATGGAATCTATTCTTTATTGGAAGACAAATCCGGCATTTTATGGATCGGTACCTCGAGTGAGGGCGTCTCTAAATTCGATAAAAATGTCGCGATCTTTCCGGCTTATAAGACTTCGTTAACGAACACGCCGGCAGCAAAGAACATCGTAAGGGGAATGGCGGAGGATAAAACCGGGAACCTTTACCTGGCTACCGATGTAGGACTTGAATATTTCATACGCTCCAGCAACACTTATGTCTCCTACCGGCATGATCCAAAAAACAAGAACAGCCTTATCAGTAATTATACATCGGCGGTACTGGTCGGCAGGAAAGATGGAGCCGTTTGGATCGGCACCTATTTAAACGGCCTGGACCGCTTTGACCCCAAGACCGGAAATTTCAGGCATTACAAAAAAGGAAATGACCCAGGCGACCTCAGCAGCAATATGATATACGCGTTGCTCGAGGACCGGGCTGGCGGGATATGGATAGGTACCGACCAGGGAGGATTGGATAGATTTGACCCTGCTACCGGAGCCTTTACAAAATATTTGCAAAACCCCAAAAAACCAAATGGCATCTGTGATAACTCTATTCATGCGCTCCTGCAGGATAAAAATGATAATATCTGGATAGGTGGCTATTCCAATGGCATTAGCATTTTCAATCCGGCTACTAAAAGTTTTTCGCAGCTGAACATCGGCAACAGCAACCTCAACAGCAACGTGATCAGTGCCTTTTATGAAGATAAAAAGAACAATATATGGATAGGTACCGGGGAAGGCGGATTAAACATTTTTAACAGCCATAACCATAAGATCACGGCCTTTACAGAACAAAATGGATTGATCAATAATACGGTTAATTATATCACACAAGATGCGGGCGGATATATCTGGGTGACCACATTGAAAGGTATTACCCGCTTAGACGCAGCAGGAAAGCAATTCAAAAACTACAGTCATAACAATGGAATGAAAAGCCTTGAGTTCAATCTTGGCTGCGGGGTGCGATTAAAGAGCGGCGAAATTGCTGCCGGCAGTATCAATGGGTTCAACATCATTGATCCGGAAAGGCTTTATCATAACCATAACAAACCACCGGTCGTGATTACCGGGTTTGCGCTTTTCAATAAGACGATTGTTGCTGGTGGTCTCAATTCGCCGTTAAAACAGAATATAGAAACGACAAAGGAGCTCGCCTTAACCTATTTGCAATCTGTTTTTACTATCACATATGCGGCTCTCGATTATTCTATCCCCGAAGAGAACCAATACGCGTATAAACTGGAGGGCTTCGACAATGAATGGCGCTTCGTGGGCAACCATCGTAATGCCACCTACACGAACTTAAATCCCGGGACCTATTTTTTTAAAATAAAAGCGGCCAATAACGATGATGTTTGGAATGAAAATGTTACTACACTAAAAATCACTATTATTCCGCCTTACTGGATGACCTGGTGGTTCCGGACCATAGGGGTATTGCTGATTGGCGGCGGGGCATTCGCATTTTACTTTTACCGAATAAATTTTGTAAAAAGGCAAAAAGCCGAGTTGGAAAGCCAGGTGGAAGCC
>NZ_JBFUJG010000226.1:0-5262 GCF_056401495.1 Mucilaginibacter sp. P4_E8 | reverse complement strand
ATGTTATAGGCTGGAGCGATGGTGGTATTAACGCCATTGAACTGGCTATGCGCCATCCGGATAAAGTGATCAAACTGGCTTCAACCGGCGCCAATTTRTGGCCCGATTCTACAGGTATTATCCCATCATATTGGAAACAGGAACAGATAGATTATAATGCAAAAAAAAGCACTGTATTTACAACAGCAAAGGAAAAAAACGACTGGAAAGTTTTCCTGCTCGATTGGTTTCAGCCCAACATCAAGCTTTCGGCCTTAAAGACGATCAAATGTCCTTCGCTCATTATTGCCGGCGACCATGACCTGATCCCTACTGAACATACCGTACTTATTTCCCAAAACATCCCGAAAGCTTATTTATGGATAGTTCCAAACTCAGGTCACCCTACCTTAATTGAGCATAGTGACGAGTTTAACAAGAAAGTAGATGAGTTTTTTGAACAACCATTTAATAAAAGATGATCATTATGATCCAGAACAAGCCCTCTTTTGTAAAATACCTATTGCCCACTTTTAAAACTTAAAAGTTAAGGCTGCCTGTGCTGCCACGGATGTGTAAAATGTACCGGAGCTACCATAGTCTGACTTTCCTATTGGCGCAAAAAAGTTATACTTCGACTCCAGGCTTAAACCTATATTATTGGTAAGGGCAAAAATGAACCCCAGGCGCGGGGCTAAATAAATATCCCGCTCCCGCAAGTCAACTATAAATTCACCAACGTTATCGGTTGAACTAAATGCGTAATGGGTAAAATAGAGCCCGATGTTTCCACCGCCATAAAGTCGCACATCATCGGCCAGGTTAAGGTTATAAACTGCTCCTGCGTAAGCCGAATATACCCTATAATCACTAAAGATGGTACTTGTATTTTCAATATCACCAGAGGTAACAAGGTCATCCTTAGGCTTGTAGGCATGGTAGCCCAGGGTAAGGCTTACCGTAAAATCATTCATGAAACGGGATACACCTAAACTATAATTAGCGGCAGGTTTATAAACATTTTTGAGATTGCCAAGCGGCGCATCATAGCCAACGCCAAATACAACACCATAACCCGAATCAAAATTACTCCCATCATTACCACCACCATAGGTTAGCGCAGCATGTGAACGGCGCTGGGCCATTACAGTACCTAAAAAGCACACAAGAACCAAAATAAATACAGATTTAAAATAAAGTACTACTCTGGACGACCGAGAATTAAATGACAAAACGTCGGGGTTGTGAGGGTTAAACTGATCAAGGCTCATTAACAGTAAAAATAAAAAAAAACATCAATTCAATGCATGCATCAGGATATTATAATATTTTGATGTTTTTAACTTTACTTAACCCAGCAATACTTTAAAAAGTAAGAGTAAATTAAAGCCCGGTTTAAATAAACCAGGCATAGAGGTATTAAATAAATATAGATTTATAATTGGTTTATAAAGTGAGTGCATTCAATTATATAAAGAGCCGTTAACTTCCGGCAGTTACCTGCACATTACCTCTTCTTTGCTTTTGGTTATACCAAATACCTGCCGTACAAATAATTACACTTAACAGTAAAAAACCCTCCACATATATATGGGCTAAAGGAATCCCTCTCGCAGGGTATATAAAAAATGACGAAAGATCTGGCAACAACAGGCCAAATAGTGGAAAACTCGAAAATATCCTAAAAATTGCTAACTCTTCCATATCTAACAATTTGATGAGCTAAATCTACACCTTTTAGGAATGTATTACAAATTATTTTGCTTAAAAAGTAAAATATTATTTCAATTAAGTTAATTTTAATACTAAATGTGCAGTATTGCTTCTGAAATCATAATAATAACTACACATTTAGAAACATTGTGCTTAAAAAGTAAAGCAATATTTCAACTGAGTTAATTTTCATAAAATATGCGCGTTGTTGCCTAAAGACACGATAATTAGTGCCTGGAAGAGCGTTTGTGCTCAGTAAAGAATTAAAAAGGCATTGCCCTAACTAATTCAAGCACATTATAACGTATAGCCGGATCATTATCAATAATTTGTTCTAATTCTGTATCTGATGATACATATACAATTATAAAATTACGGGCCTGATTCCAGAAGTTACCGCTCATTAGTACTTTACCAGCGTTTTTAAGATTTTCATAATAGTTAACACGTTCTTTAATACACTGCTGATGCTTATTAGTAATTTCTTTTTCTTCGAAAAACAGCATTACATGGTGGGGTTCTTTATAGGCTGATGCTTGTATCATAAGAGAAAATGGTTTATAATTTGATTTTATATTTTATAAATTGTTACATATTACAGGCAACTTCGGTAAGTATGTTACCCGGGGCATTAAAGTAAAACCCATAGCTGCCCCTTATATTACCCGGAGGGTGCTCTGTAGCAAAACCTGCGGCAACAAGGCGGTTATATAAATCGGTCACCTCATTTCTGGAGTCAAGGAAAAATCCGATGTGAAAAGCATCCGGATAGCTGGTAATCCCCTTACGGTTAAGGCTGCTTGCCATTAATACCAGGATAAAACCATCGCTTCCCTGCAAAACAGCCAATAAATTATCGCCCTTTATTTCAAGACATTTAAAATTAAAGTATTGTTCAAAAAAACTGATACTGGTAGTTACATCAGTTACAAGCAGATTAATATGGTTAAGTTTCATTGGTTTGATGCAATAGTAAATGAATGTTCGTTTATTTAAATAGTCAAATTTTTTTATGGTTTCAGAGCCTTTAAAACTAACCCAAATGTTTGCTCTATTAATTCTTCATTAAGCTCAAAGCTGCTGTTTACATAGCTTTTGCCCTGGTAATGATATTTTATTAATTGATATAAAGGTGCAAAGGCTATGGACCAATACACTTCGAATGGAAGTGGTATTAGCTGTTTCTTTTGGATGGAATTTTCCATAAATGGCCCCAGGATCAATCCAAAAGTAGTAGTAAGTCTTTTGCTTACTTCTTCATAAAAATGGGTATACCTCATAATTTCAATAAATTCCATTTCTGCAGGATAGCTTATAAAATACTCCATCCGGTTTTGCCATTGTATTTTTAAACCAACAGCAAAGTCCATCCCAGGCGAAAAATCTTTAAAACTATAATCCATCATTTTACCAGCCACATCAACACAAAGTTTAGTGATCAGATCATCCTTATCTTTGTAATAAATGTAGATTGTAGCGGGCGATACGCCAGCTGCCTTAGCCAGTTTATTAACACTAAACCCACCCAGTCCATTTTCCACCACCATTTCAATAGCTTTTTGGCGTATCAATAGTTCCTTATTTTCGTCGCGTGGTCGCATAATTATAATACAAATATAAATGAGCGTTCATTCATTAAAGAATTTATTTTGAAATAAAATTAACTATTCGGTTTACTGCCTCAAATGGAGATAATATTAAATAAAGAAAACAAATGCAAACAATTTCCGTATACGTTTGTAGCTATGGCAGATTGAATATTTTATTTAAATAGTAATAAAATTATGTGTAACTTAGCATTATCATACTAAATGTTAATAATTATGGAAAAATTAATAATATTAAGAATGTTCTTTTGCTTCCCTCTATTCGGGATGCTTTTACCTGACGCCGGCATATTGCTTTCAAAAAATCCGGCACATGTTCCTTTAACCCATGTAGTTATTGAGGTTTCGATGCTTTTTTGCATACTCATTTGTACTGCTGCTATTTTTTATGGCAAAAAACGTATTCAAAATCATGCGAATAAAGCTAATGAAGCATCTTATTTCTAAATTTTAACACTCTGTTATAAATCAATAATTTTTACCTGCCTGTTACCTTATCTTAAAACAGATAATTGTGGGTTTTTTATATCCCAAATCTGTCCCTTAGTTTACAAAAACGGCTGTTTCGATTAAAACTGGCACACTTTATTTTAGGTATACCTTTGCTATATCCCGCTTAGTTTTGTAGCTGATACTTGTCAACCGTTATTCATAAATGAAAACGTTCTTATCCCAGTATTGTAAATAAGATTTGTAATGCCAGCTATTATAATTATAAAGGCCAGCTTATTTAAATAAGCTGGCCTTTATTGAATTTTAACTTAAATACTACCCTGCCTTTTTATCCAGGTGTAACTGGTTGCGCAGTTCTTTAATTTCTATTTCATAGGCTCGCATACGGGCATGTAAAATATCAACCTCGGTACGCATCATCTGAATTTCAGTGATCAATTTGGCCGATTCAGGCTTATCGATCTTTTTTTCGCCGGTGCCCAGAATGAGCCACTCAGGTGAGTATTTGAGCTGAAAACAAAGCTTACGGATAAGATAATAGCTGATATCCTGCTTTTGATTGATCACCTTACTGATGAAACCCTGGTCAACGCCAATGGCTCCTGCAAGGCCCAGCTGACCGCCGTATTCCTTCACAATTACCTTTAACCGTTTTATTATTGCTTCGTCAGACATATATGACTGCAATAATAAACAATTTGTTCATTTGGCAAATATTTATTTGTTTTTAGGGATTATCCTGAGCTATTTATCATTAAATCTGCAGATAAATTCAAGTTCAAATTTCAACATTTTAATACCAAACCGACTACTTATATTTCATCGTATTTTAAATTTTCATGAGATGATTTTTAAATTCCGGTTTTAAAACCGGTACTTTGCAAAGTATAGCGGCTGTTTTATAAACATCAACTGCTTTAGTCTTTATAGTATTTAGTTAGTATTTAGTATTATGAAACCAGGAGACAAGGTAATTTGCATAAATGACAGGATTGACCCTGAAAAAAGCGAAGAAATAAGAAGGGATTTTGAGATCTGGATAACTAAAGATAAAGAATATACCATTCGCGAGATCTTAGACAATAACGGTATAGTACCTGGTGTACTACTGGATGAGGTGCACAATTTCCCCAAGTTTTTTAAGTTGATAAACCGTTTCCAGGAACCAGCGTTTGCACAATGGCGCTTCCGTAAGCTTAATTACGCCAGCCAACCCGCCGAGGCCATTAGCGAGGTAGAGGAATTGGTAGAACTGGAACAGGAAGAAAAGCAGCAAGTAAAAGTTAAATAGCCCCAGATAGTCCTTTAAAAACCCTGTCATCCCAAGGATCGGAGAAATTCGTTAATAGATTCCTTCGCTATCGCTTAGAATGACAGATTTATTAATAGTTACCATGCCGTAATAATGAATATTTACTTTAGCAATAAATGCTAATTATGCCAATTGGCATAATTAAAAATAAAAAAAATGCTGGCTTTACTCATAAATACCTGCAGCTTCGGTTTCAAC
>NZ_JBFUJG010000225.1:0-5269 GCF_056401495.1 Mucilaginibacter sp. P4_E8 | reverse complement strand
TGTTAACATTGCCCGGTAGGATGTTTGGCGACGGATCACCGGGCTTTTTATTTACTTAAAATTTAAATGCAACGCTCGCCGTAAAATTGACCGGGCGCTGCGGGTTAACCGACCAGTAACCGATGTAATATTTTTCGTTGGTGATGTTGTTAGCATTAAATGTAAAACGGTAACGATCAGCATTATAAAATAAGCTGGCATTGAGCAACGTATAACTGGGCAGGTCAAATACACCAACCACGCTGTTATCAACCACTTTATAAACACCGGCGTAGTTTCCGCCAAGGCCAAAACCAAAGTCTTTTAGTGAGCCACGGGTAAATTTGTAGGTCGCCCATAAGTTAGCCAGGTCCTGCGGTCCTTGCCCTCCGGGTGCCCGGCCCTGCTCAGTATAAAAATCGGTTCCGTTGCTTGACGTATTCACGATATGGTTATGGCTGTACCCAGCGATCAGGTTGAAGCCAGGGGCCGGGTTGGCATTCAGGTCCAGCTCAAATCCTTTACTTTTTACTGCCCCGCGCTGGTCGGCGTCATTGATATTGCCTACGAGCGGTGTTACCCTGTTGGCCACTTTAATGTTATAATAAGAAATTGTGGCTGATAATTTATCTGAGAATAAGTTGGTCTTTACACCAAATTCCAGCTGATTGGCATGCTCGGGTTTAAATGATTTAACACGAGGGTTGCTACCATCGACATCAGTTACCTGTTGCGGAGCTACGTTTAAAAACGAATTCATATAATTGGCAAAAAGTGATACCTTATCTAAAACAGGCTGATAAATCAAACCGAATTTTGGTGACAGTGCGAACTGATTGAAATTGTCTGAAGGGTCCGCTTTTTCACCTTTTGATACAAAATAATCTGCCCTTAAGCTCGCCATTACCGATAATTCAGGGGTGATGTTGATCACATCGGATACATATGCGCTGTAGGAGCTATTGCTTACATTACTTTTGCTTGCGCCGGTGCCTGCTAATAAACTGTCAACTGAGTTTTGGGTAGTATATACCGGGTGAGCGGGATCTGCATAGCTTATTGCTCCCTGGGGGGTAACATATCGCATAAACCCGTAACCGGTGCCATTATCTATGATATTTCTGTTAAAATAGTCAAGCCCGATCAGTAAACGGTTTCTTAAACCGCCGATCTTGAAATCGCCATTGAAATTTTGCTGAATGTCGGTGGTATTGCTGGTTTGATTTTCTTTATGGATGTACTGCTCAAATTCATTGCTTCCGGCCTCGTTGCCAAATATGTAGCCATAATAACCTTTGGACTGTGCCGAACCTCTTGAAATAACAGTTTGCGAGGTCCATTGATCGGATATTTTATACTGCATTTGTCCCTGCAAATTGTAGCGCGGGTTTTTGATCGACAGGTCATTGCTGGTGAATGACTGGTTATTATCCAGATTAAGATCTTTTATTGTTTTAAAAGTAAGTGGGTCTACGCGGTTTGTATGGAAAAATACCGGTGCTACAGCCCTGTCTTCCTGTAAAATCTCGGCCATGAAATTAAAGGTCAGCTTATCATTAGCCTGATAAACCAATGAAGGCGCAAAAAAGAATGTCTTTTTATAACCGGCATCCTGGAAGCTGTTTTCTGAGGAATAGGCGGTATTAATGCGTAAAGCAACCTTTTCTGTTCTGCTGAGAGGCGTGTTTACATCAGCAGAGATCCTGTTGAGACCAAAACTGCCGATATTATAAGTGATCTCGCCTCCTGTAGTAAAGTAGGGCTTTTTGGTTACAACGTTGATGATGCCACCGTAACCTACAAAGTTGGCGCCGAAAAGGGTTCCCGAAGGACCTTTCAGTACTTGTATTTCTTCTATATCGGCCGGGTCGAGGTCGCCGTTGGTAAAGCCAGGCAAGCCGTTGTACAGGGAAGGTTGTGCCTCAAATCCCCGTAATGCGAAGTAGGAGGCACCGTCACCGGCTCTGCCTGTTGATTCCCACGTTCTGGAAATGCCGGGAACGTTACGCATCGCGTCATCAAAATTGGTAATACCCTGCTGCTTGATTATCTCCGAAGAAACGGTGGTGTAAACTTGCGGATTCTCCAGTTTTTTTAAAGGCATTTTAGCTACTATCGTATTTACCTTATTGGAATTCCTGGCTGATATGGTAACCTCATTTAATTGTGCTGTATTTTCTTTCAGTACAAAGTTAATGGTTAGTTTTTCGCCTTGCTTTACTTCAACCCGCTGTTCTTGTTTTTCAAGGCCAATTAGTGAGGCTATTAAAAGGTATTGTCCAACCTTCACATTTCGCAGCTGGTAATTCCCTTTCTGATCGGTGAGGGCGCCCTTGCTGCTCCCCTGAATTGCGATGCTTACAGACTCGGCCGGGCTGCCGTCGGCTGTTTTTACAGAACCGGTGATCGTACCGGTTTGCGCGAATGTTATACCCGCCATTGACAGGAATAATAGGGTTAGGTAAACTTTTTTGAGGGTAAAAGAAGTAAAGTTATTACTGCATACTGAATGGTTCATTATTATGAAATGGATTAATGTGTTTAAGGATTTGTTAACATTTGCCTGGTGGGATGTTTGGCGACGGATCACCGGGCTTTTTTTAGAAGGGCTTTCAGGATGGGCCGTATTTTTTCATGGCGAAGCGTTATAGGTGAGCTGCAAAGTAAATTATTATTTAGAATAAATCCAAATAAAAATAAGATCCATTGCAATTTGAGATAATAGGGTTATTGCTGTTTTAAGCATCAGCCCCTATTAACAGGAAAAGGGGAGAAAAAATTCCCCCCTTTATTTATGCCTAAAAGTTTGGCTGACCTTAGTCTTTATATAGTGCCGGACTACAGGCGTTTGTGTTTTTTAATACTTTATGTGTTATAAGGAAAAGTCACAGAGTGGTAATCATGTGAACAGTTACTGGCTGGCCATGATAATAAAATAGGAGTTGAGTAATACGTAAACAGACAGCAGAACCCAGGCACCCATCCTGTCAAACTTTTTAGCTTGTTCAATTTTCTCTTGCTTAACAAGTTTCAGGGTATAGGATGTGGATATGATAATGGTTAGTATGAACAACAGCGTAATTCCATGTAGGGTATCCACTAAAGTGAAGGTGGTGGAATCGGGCAGTGATGAATCGACGATATATTTATTACCAATTACCGCGAAAAGTGATCCAACACTTAGTCCAAAGCGTGAATCGATACTGTCTGTATGGATATAGAAGCACATGTAGGCGATAAAGAAGGCTATATACATGCCCAAAAACATTTTCCAGAACAGCCCCATTGCATCCCTGTTGATCACAATTTTGACCTTAAAATTACTGTAATCAGTATGGGGCTTCTTCAGGTTCTCATCCCCGAAGGCGGTTTCATAGGCTTTGATCCCGGTGGAGATATCAAGGCTATCGATGCGCCACCCCCTGAGTGTAAAACGCGGGTCGAAATGTTTGCCCAGCGTATCCGCGGCGAAAATCAGCGATTTAGAATCGAATTGTGAATTCTCAATAGAGAAACGCAGCTTTTGCCGGTCAAACGGAAAATTGTCAATTGCCCATGAATCCTTCATTACGCATTGCAGTTTCATCAGTAGGTAAACTCTGCTCCCGGATGTATCAATTGTTGAAAAGGATCTGGAAACGGATTTTGCCTGTGGTACTTCTAGATTTTGCAAAAAGTCAAAATCTTTGTTCTTGTATTTTAACCAAAGCCAAAGATTAACGGTGTATTCCTTATCCTTAAAATTGATATCATGAATACTGGTGATATAGATTCCGCTTAGCACCGTATCCGGATGCGCAGGTTGAGCTTGCGCCCCTGCAGTTATGAATAAGGTAAAAAAAAGTATATATAGCAGGTTCTTCAAATTAGGTGCTGATTAGCGTAGTTGTAAAATAAATAAACTTTGTCATGTAATTCTCAATTTGATAAAAATACTTAAAATAAGTGAGTTGCAGCGGTGCTTATAATAATCATCCCGCTTTTATAAAAAGCTATTCGCCACGGCAACCAGATGGGAGAGTTTCATCTTTTAGGGAAATAATAAATTTTTATCTATAAATTTAGTAGCAGACAAATACAGACGATTTTCAAATAACGCCACATGACCAGGCCGTCATCATTGGTTGAAATGAATAGAGCTGACAAACACTTAAACTAAACAAAAGGCAGAAATATGAAGTATTTCATTTTTTTTATTTTCTTCATTTCGATTAACGCCAGTGCGCAACAAGTGGATATTATACTGATAGGTGCTTCCCATAACTATAGCAAGTACCCTACACAGGATTTTTCCGGCATTTATAATAAAATCAAAAAATTCGAACCTAATGCTTTTTTTGGCGAGTTCTTGAGTAAGGAAGATGAGCGACTTGTGATGGATTATTGGTGTAAACAGGACAATATCAAACGGCTAAAAATGCTGATGAACAATCGAAGTATAGCAGTAGCGATGCTTCCTAAGACAATTGACAGTTTAAAAAAACTATCCCTATCAAAACCCAAAGACTATCGGGTAAAAACTGATTTAGCCCATGCCTATTATCTTAATCAAGATGTTGCAAACGGCCACTATCAATTCTGGCAAGTTTTCAATAACCTTCAGCAAACACCTGATGCTAAACTTGAAAACTATGTTAATAAATTACTTAGTCCTCAATTGGATACAACAGGGCGAAGTATGAAAAGACTGAAAACCTCTGAATATGCACTTATAGCATTTCCAATGATGCAGGAAATGGGAATTCACGAATTGCTTTCTATGGATTGTCAAGATTACGATTTGAATTGGGGAGCAGCCTGGGCAGCATTCGATGCAAAATTTAATTTATTTAGAAAAGATACTACTGCGTCCTTTGGAAAAGAATTGAAATCGAATTTGACTAAGATCAATAATGGTTCTGAAAAATATCAAAGTATTGAAAAATCTTCAAAAACTGTAACGGAATGGTTAAACACGGACGAGGCATCTGCCATTTCTGCCTCAGACGATTTTTATTTGCCAGAGATGTATGATATGAAGAACTTTCCTAAAGAAGAAATGCTTTCAAAAATACATTGGTGGATAATGAGAAATAAGGGAATGTGTGACAATGTTGTAAATAGAGCGAGAATAGCAGGGGCGAAAAAAGTGGTCGTTATTGTCGGGTCCAGTCATACAAAATATATGCAAGACATTTTCAAAAGTATGCCAAATGTGAGGATAAGAAATATCAATGAATTTAAATAGATATTCAGCAGATGGTTGGTGATAACACTATAGGTGTTCGGAAGATTGTAATTGCAGTATATA
>NZ_JBFUJG010000224.1:0-5277 GCF_056401495.1 Mucilaginibacter sp. P4_E8 | reverse complement strand
CGAAAATGGMCAGATTGATCTGAGTAAACTGAATTTGAATAATGTACAACAAATTACATTATATAATGGTCAGCCGCCTGCAATCTGCATGCCGGCGCGTTCATTTGCTTCGGCCAGTATCCTTTCTATAAAAACAGTACAACCAATTTTAAATGCAAATAAGCCTTACCAGATCACTGCCGGTATAAAAAGTGGCTCATTCGGACTGATAAACCCATACCTGCAGTGGCAACAACGTATCAATAATAACTGGGCATTTATTGTAAACAGTTATTTAGAAAATGCCAACGGACATTACAAATATAAAGCCATGGGTGGAAGCGGGGATTCTGTTCGTACTCGTAACAACGGAGATATTACCGCTAAACAAATAGACGGAGCTTTATACTGGACAAAAAACGACAGCAATAAATTTAACCTCCACATTAACTATTACACTTCAGATCGCGGGCTTCCGGGCGCGGTTATATTATATGATCCCTCAACATCAAGAGAGCGTTTGTGGAACCGTGATTTTTTTGCACAGGCAGGTTATGAGCACATCTGGAACAGCGGACTTCATCTGTTGTTGAATACAAAATTATCTAATACATATCTCCGTTATCTCAATCCTGATTATTTTAATATTGAAGGAAAGCTGGATCAACGCTTTACCCAGCATGAATTTTACCAGTCTGCCGCACTGGCTTATCATTTTACATCAAACTGGGAACTTTCATATGCTATAGATTTTTCAGTTAATGATCTGGATACTAATCTACCCAACTTTCCCTATCCAACAAGGGTGAGTTTCCTGAATGTGCTTGCTTCAAATCTAACTATTGGAAAGTTGCGCCTGCAGGGAAGTTTACTCAATACAAATATTAGCGAAACTGTTAAAAGCGGCAGGGGAGCACCTAAAAGAAATAACTATTCACCTACTGTAATGGCTGTTTTGCAACCGTTTAATAGCTCAAACCTTCAATTTCGCGCATTCTATAAATCCATATTCCGCAATCCAACATTCGATGATCTTTATTATGGGGGTATAGGTAACCCCAATTTAAAACCAGAGTTTACCAAACAATTTGATCTGGGTGCAACTTATAGTAAAGCTTTGAATGGCTTTTTTAACTACATAACATTTACAGCCGACGCTTATTATAACAACGTAACCAACAAAATTGTATTTATTCCTAAGGATGCTTATAATGGCTCTATTCAAAACTATGGCAAAGTTGATATTAAAGGTTTGGATGCAGGTTTAAAAACCCAGGTTAAATTAACAGAGAAATGGAAGGGTTCATTAGCTGCAAATTATTCTTATCAGCAAGCATTAAATGTAACAGATCCTGCTTCGTCTATATATCTTAATCAGTTACCTTATACCCCTAAAAATACCATGTCCGTTAACGCTGGTATTGATCATGATCATATCGGGATTTACTACAACCAGGTAGTTTCATCATCAAGATATTACACCAATGATAATCTTCCGGCCGATTTTATTCCGGGCTACTCAACGAGTGACGCGTCTGTTGTTTACCGTTTTTCAGTAAGGGGTAAAGCAGTGGTTACTTCTTTTGAGGCAAATAATCTTTTTAATAAAAACTATTTTGTTGTACAAAGCTATCCAATGCCGGGGCATTCGTTTCGGTTTTCCTTTCAAATAACTATTTAATTATTACTAATATGAAACAGATTAAACTTAATCTTCTTTTGGTCGCCATAGCATTTACTGTAGTGTTGGCGTCATGTCATAAAGACAAAATTAATCCTCAGCCAGATAAGCCGTCGGCAAGCAGGTTGGGTTTGTATGTATTAAACCAGGGTGTTTTTCAGTCTAATAACAGTACATTAACTTATTATGATTACACCACAAAACAACTTACTCCTGATATTTACAGCAGCGCTAATGGCGAGGGCTTAGGCGATACAGGTAATGACATAGGTATCTATGGAGCAAAACTGTATATTGTTGTTAATTATTCTAATGTGGTTGAGATTGTGAATCCGAAAACCAGTAAACTTATTAAGAAAATTAGTTTTAAGGATGATAAACAAAATGGCCGTCAACCCAGAAGTATAGCTTTTTATAAAAACAACGCCTTCATCACTTCTTATGATGGAACTGTTGCCGTATTGGACACTGCTACGTTAACCGTTAGCAAGTATATAAATGTGGGCCGTAATCCGGAGCAATTGGTTGTAAGCAATGATAAACTTTATGTAGCAAATAGTGGTGGATTGAGTTTTGGTAATCCTGATAATACAGTGTCTGTAATAGATCTGAATACTTTAACAGAAACCAAAAAAATTACTGTTATAAGTAACCCTGTAAGTATAGTTGCCGATACCTACGGCCATGTTTATGTTCTTTCACTGGGCATAACTGATTATAGTAGTGGGGTGCCCGTAGTAGTTAAAAAACCAGGCATGTCAATTATTGATAATAAAAATGATGTTTCTATATCGCAAACCAATTTAAATTTAGGTTTTAGTGTACCTATGGCTGTACAGGGCGACTTTGTATATTATGTTACTGCTGATAATAAAATTGCTGCATATAATGCCAAAACACAAACACCAGCCCAAGCTAACTTTATTAGTGATGGTACCGTGATCACAAGTGCTTATTCTGTCACGGCAGATCCATTAACAGGCGAAATATTTATTGGCGATGCTAAAGATTATAACTCCAACGGTACTTTATATGCCTTTGATAAGACCGGTAAAAAAGAGTATTCAATAACTACCGGCATAAGTCCGGGTAAAGTTGCATTTGTTAACAAGTAATCGTTGTATATTTATACAGATTATAAGTAATTTTACCTTATAAAAAATTGATCATGACCGCAAAAGACAATACAACCAGGAACATAGTTCTTATTTTAATGATCGTGGTGGCTGCTTCGTTCAGGCTTATCGCTTTTGAATATAAGGACTTGAGTAATTTTAACCCGGTAGGAGCTATCGCCATATTTGGCGGGGCGTACTTTGCCAGCAAATGGAAAGGCTATCTTACCGTATTACTTACCCTATTTACAACCGACATTGTTCTTAATTATTTATATACCTCGAAATTTTCCATAGGGTATGATGGCATAATAGGAGTTTACCTAAGTTTCGCACTGATGGTGCTTTTAGGTAGCCTGATAAAGAAAGTAAATGTGCTAAATGTAGTTTTAGCTTCCTTAGCATCGGTTTTAATACATTGGCTGGTAACTGATCTGCCTTGGTTTTATACCACACTTAACCTTTATCCGCATACTTTAGCTGGTTATGGTACCTCGTTGGTTAATGCTATACCGTTTGAGTACAACATGATATATGGCAACCTGGTATTTGGTTTATTGCTATTTGGCGGGTTTGAACTGGCCAAAAGTAAATACGCCTTTTTACAGACTAAAAAACAACTGGCACTTTAATTTTCGATATTAAAATGAAGAAGCGATTTGCCACAAGGCAGGTCGCTTTTTTTATGGGGATATAATTTTATTTATAGCATGGAAAAACTGGTAATACTAACAGGAGCAGGGATCAGTGCGGAGAGCGGTTTAAAAACCTTTAGGGATAGCGACGGGCTATGGGAGGGTTACAATATTGAAGATGTGGCCACCCCCGAGGCCTGGGAGCATAATCCTGTTCTGGTGCAGGAATTTTATAATGCCCGTCGTAAATCTGTAATGGAGGCTGAGCCAAATGCCGCCCATTATGCATTGGCTCAACTTGAAGAAAAATACCACGTAACCATAGTCACTCAAAATATCGACGATCTGCATGAAAGAGCGGGCTCAACCAATGTGGTGCATTTACATGGCATTATTACCCGTTCGCAATCAAGTATTAACCCTGAACTTACTTATCCTATTGATGGCTGGGAGCTAAGGATGGATGAAGTTTGCGAATTAGGCTCACCGTTACGGGCGCATGTGGTATGGTTTGGCGAAGCTGTGCCGATGATTGAGACCGCCGCACGTATTTGTTCAGGTGCGGATATCTTTATGCTGGTAGGCTCATCATTGGTGGTTTACCCTGCAGCCGGATTAGTTGGTTATGTTGGCCGCGAGGTGCCCAAATATATCGTCGACCCTAAAATACCTGACGTTAGTGTAAGAGGGCCGGTGATCAAGATACAGGAAAAGGCCACCGTTGGAGTACCTGCTTTGGTGAATGAGCTGCTGAAAAGTAATTCATTAATATAAACGATGTCATTTCGACGAGCATAAGGAGGTGCAGAGGTGAGGAGAAATCTTATACAATTGAAAAAGCAGACGATGCAAATTGTATAAGATTTCTCCTCGCCCTGACACTCAATTCCTCTCCATGCTCGTCGAAATGACACGGTTTTTTTACTGATTTTTATGCAATTTTTAAACTAACTAATTAAATAACCATACATGCAAAAATGCATATTTAATTGGAGCGGAGGTAAAGACAGTGCCCTTGCGCTATACCATTGTCTTCAAAATCCCGAACTGGAAATAAAGTACCTGGTGACCACCATAAACGACGCTGCCGACAGGATATCCATGCATGGGGTGCGAACTGAATTGCTGATTAAACAAGCAGAAAGTGTCGGCATTCCACTGTACCAGATCCGGTTGCCCGAAATGCCGGGGATGAGTGAGTACGATGCCGCGATGCATCAGCACTTAACTCATTTTAAAAACGAAGGCATTACACACTCTATTTTTGGCGATATATTTTTAGAAGACCTGAAGGCCTATCGTGATACCCGGTTGAGCGAGGTGGGTTTGCAGGGAATTTATCCTTTATGGAAACGGGATACGAATGAACTGATCAATGAGTTTTTTAGTCTCGGATTTGGCACCGTGATAGCCTGCACTCAGGAACGTTTGGAACGCATAGTTGGCAAGGAGATAAGCCCCGAATTGATAAACGCGTTGCCGGATGATGTGGACGTTTGTGGTGAGAACGGGGAATTCCACACCTTTAGTTTCAAAGGGCCAATTTTTAAAAATGAGATAAAATACAAAACCGGGGTGAGGATATTTAAGGAATATGAAGCTCCTAAAAATGCTGATGACTCCTGTGTTTTACCTACTGATCAAAAGCGCTCTGGTTTTTGGTATTGCGACCTTATTCCTGCTTAGTTTGTATTTATTTGGCAAGATCATGTGCCAAATAAAATTTTATTTGTGTACATAATATACTGTATTTCAATAAATTAGTGTTTGTATATTTAAGTTTTAATTTACTAAAAACAAAATACATTTAATTTATGCAGARAGCAGGGGCGATTTGCCAAATAAAATTTTGTTTCGATTTTTTAAT
>NZ_JBFUJG010000223.1:0-5308 GCF_056401495.1 Mucilaginibacter sp. P4_E8 | reverse complement strand
GGTAAGTATGGGGTGGTCTTGTTTTAAAAAACGGATATGAATAACCATGTAAATGTTGTTAAGTACTAAAAAACACTTACTTTGTTATTGATAATTTATCTGTATAAATGAATAAGCAAATTGTCATTCAAAATTGGAATGCGGAGTTACTGTATAAAACCGAACTGATACTTGGTGAAGGCGCGCATTGGGATGCAGAATGCGAAAAGTTTTTATACGTAGATATTGAGGGAAAGAAGGTTGGTCGCATTGATCCGGTAACAAAAATTATTGAAGAAAGAGCAGTTGGAGAAAGAGTAGGAACAGTAGTGCCAGCCACCAATGGCAAACTCATTATTGCTTTGGAAAACTCCATAGAAGCGTTAGATTTTGAAACAGGCATAAGGCAGGAAATAGGAAAGATAGAAACAGACAAACCAGGTAACCGGTGCAATGACGGTAAATGTGATGCTGCCGGCCGTTTATGGATAGGTACCATGAGTATACAGGAAGAATTACACCAGGGCGCTTTATACTGTCTTGATAATTCTTTACAAAGAAAATTAGATAGAATAAGTATATCAAACGGTATTTGCTGGTCGGCCGATAACTCGGTGATGTACTACATTGATACCCTGGATTATAATATCAAAGCCTTTGATTTTGAAGTGCTTACCGGTAATATTTTTAATGAACGAATAGCTGTGAGCGTAAAAGAACCCGGCTATGCACCCGACGGGATGACTATAGATGAAGAGGGGATGCTATGGGTAGCCATATGGGGCGGAGCTTGTGTGAATAGGTACGATCCGCTTAGCGGAAGCCTGATTGGAAAAGTGAAAGTGCCCGCGTTAAACGTTACTGCTTGCGCTTTTGGTGGAGCAGATATGAAACAATTGTTTATCACTACTGCACGCAAGGGCTTAAATGAGGAGCAATTGCAAAAATATCCGCTTAGTGGTTCTTTGTTTTATCTGAATACCGAAATTAAAGGTGCTCAAATGAACAGGTTTATAGTTTGATCCGAATTCAAAAAGCCTTGTAAAAATGCCAGGGCTAACTAACCCAAATAAGCGCAATGGCCAGCAGGGCAGGAAGAGCTTGGATGTAAAATATTTTTTTGGTTACGGTAAATGAACCATACAGTCCGGCTACAGCTACGCAGATCAAAAAGAATAAAGCTACGTTACTATGCCACTGCTTATCACTAATAAAAAATGTCCAGAATAAGCCTGCTGCTAAAAAGCCATTATATAACCCCTGGTTTGCTGCCAGCGTTTTGCTGTTTTTCAACTCTTCAAGCGATTTATTAAACGCTTTGGGCCCCAGGGTTGTCCAGGCAAACATCTCCAGCCATAGTATATAGCAATGTATAACAGCAATAAGGCAAATAAGTATTTTGATGATCAGGTCCATTGGTTTGAGGATTTATCAGATAAATATAACATTAGCTTTAACAATTACTTTAAACCTTTATCAATTTGCCCTGATAAATAATCTTGCCTTTTAACATAATTACATAAACATATACTCCCGGATTAAGATTTATTTGAATGGTGTTCTGCAACTCACTAATGTTTTTATCCAAACTTAATCTGCCACCGGCATCATATAGTTTAAATTCATAATCGTTAATGTCGCCACTTAGTATGTTTAATTGTGTTCTTACGGGATTGGGATAAATGGTAAACTGGCCGTTCTGTAAAAATGTAGCGTTTGCCAGGTCTGAGTATGTAATTTGACCATCGTTACGGGTCAGTTTTGCCCTGTAATATTGAATCCCCTTTTTGGGGTTAAGATCGGTGAATTGATAGGCAAGGGAAGTGCCAATTATAGTTGTACCTAACTTGGTATAAACATTTGAACCTGTTAGTTTCTCCCAGGTTATTGATTTTAAATTGACCACACTCCCCACCTGCAAATTAAGTAATATGGTATTACCTGCCACGCTGGCCAGCAACGTTTTAATATAACAACCCACGCCCTGGTTAGCCACATTAATAGTATAGCTTTTTAGGCCCTCAAAGCCATCGCCCTGTGCACTTACTGCAAAATAAGGTGATGATTGCTGTTGAGCAGGTACAATGATAGTGGTATCGGTAGCAGAAGTAAGCTTTTGTAATAAATTATCTTTTACAGTATAAATATTATAACCCTTACTGCCTGGTTGAGCTTTCCAATGCAGCAGGGTACCATCAGCACAGTTATAGCCCACTTCAAGGTTGGGTGGTTTTGATAGGTTAAATTCTTTACTGATATGTTCCTGGCCGTTAATGTCCATTTTAAGTATGGCGGTTGTAAAGGTATCAGGAGCGGTCCAGTTGTAGTAATTGTTTTTTAGGGTGATGTTATTAATAGCTTTCCAGGTAACCCCATGATCGTAACTTATGCTTAGCTTACCCGATGCTGTATTAAATGAACTCTGCCAGCGGAGATAATTTTCATCCGCAGCAAAAAGCTGGTCATGCCCCGATGGGTAGATCCATTCAAACTGATTAGCTATAATAGCCTGATATGCTATATAAAAAGTCTGTGAGCCCTGTGGTACTTTATTGCCCTTTACATGAATAATATAACTACCGGCAGAGGGGTTTTGCAGTGTTACCTGCTCCATGTTGTTTAAGGTGTCTCTTCGCCGTTTTGCAGGCATTGATAAGGAATCTGCCGAGGGATATGAACTCAAACTCCATGGAAGTACCGTTTGATTGGCAGGTGTTGTTATATACAGGTCCAGGTCGTTAATAAGGGTCGTAGGGGCATTTAGTGCCGCGGGTGGGTCGTTCCATGCTAATGATACTTTAAATTCTCTGCAACCTGCCGGCACGGATATCTGATAGTCTATTTCCTGCCGGTTGGCAACTGTACCCTTTTTTAAACGGTTTTCGTTAATGGTGCGCAAGGCTTCCAGCGCGTTTAATTTCCCATAACCTGTTTTGTGATCAACCGCAGGTATGCCAATGTCATCGGCCGAATTGATGAGCACACTTTTTATAAGCGCGGCTGATGGTAATTGATGAAATTGTTTTTTGTATGCTTGCTGCAACAACACCACAGCGCCTGAAACCAGGGCCGCTGCGCCCGATGTGCCGTCTTCGCCATTAGCTACCAGTTCGGGTTTAACCCTGCCATCATATGCCGGTCCGGCAGAGCTCAGATCCTCCGGCTGATTGGTGCGGCCTGTGCCGCCTATTACCAATACATTTTTTGCCTGTTTAAAGGTGCCCGAAAGATTGGCAACGCCAGTAATGCCATTGTAGATGCCTGTTGCGGGGGCTGATGTACCGATATTGCCTGATGAAAACACATGAACAATGGAGTCGTTTTCAATCACTTGGTTATCATAAGCTGCAGCTTCGGTGCCATAATAGTTCTCGATCCCCGTGCCATAGGAGTGATTTTGAACGCTGATATTAAATGCTTTAAAAATAGCAGTACTATCGGGCATTAATTGTGCAAAGTCTGACGAGGTGAACCTTGCTTTTTGGGCTGCCCCGGTCCCTTTGATAAATGAATTTCCATTACCGCCTATCAATGTGGCCATAATGGTAGCGTGGCCAGAGGTGATTTTAGATGTTTGAAAAGAATTGAATGATCGCCCAAGCAAGTCCAGGTCATCATCATAACGGTCTTCTTTTATGCCAACGTTAATGCCATTGCCATCAATATCGGCATAATTGGCTGTTATTGCCGAGATATTGTTTGCACCCAGATCAATATCATTAATAGCCAGTTCTTCGTGGGGTTTGCGCGTAATATTTGCAAAAATAATATAGGGTTGTTGTAATAATTCGGGTAGTTGTTGTAAAGAGGTATTGAGGGTAATTGCATTGGCTGATTGGGCTGTTATTACACCATGTTTTTTAACATTAGCAATAACTGAATCGCTGCTGGACGTGATTACCAGTTCGATAGACTGCTTGGCGTTTGGGTGCTTATGCCAAAACTGCAATAAATTATCCGTAGCCTTCCATAATGAATTTGCAGGGGCAGTATCCTGTATGTTTTCATCAGGCAAAATGGGTGATGGCGATGCAACCACATAAAAGTTATAGGAGATCCTTTTTACAAAATGGAATTTTTTAGCATCTGCTGTTTCAGGATTTTTAAACTTAATCAGGTAATAATTAGTTGTATTGTTTTTTGTTGCCTGGATAGAGGATGTAGCCTTGTATAGTGCGCTGATAGCCTTATCACTAATGATTTTTTGAGCCCATGAGCACTTAAAACATAAAAATATCAGTATAAAACAAAGTAATTTTTTAATCATGATAGGCTCAAAAAAATAAAGGGGAGTCAGTACGCTCCCCTTTATTTGTAAAACTACTTAGTTGATCAATAAGAAGCAATATGGTATAAATTTTAATACAAATAGTTTAGTGCTATTTGATCGTTTGCATTAAATGTACGGTCGGTTCCGCTTGAGCAGGCCAGCATCCATGATCCGGCATCAGCTTTTGTAGGCGTGCCCGGGATATTGATAGCTCCAATACCCGCAGAGCCTTCATTTGATCTTCTACCGCCACAGCTGAAAGCGCGGTTAAAGTAATCTGTATGACGGAAACCGATACAATGCCCAATTTCATGCTGAATAACCGAAGTAACGTATCCTAAATCAGGATTGGTTCCGTACGCTGCAGTATTAGTGTTCATCTGGATCTGGTTATAAGGATTGCCCGATGAAGTTGGGAAACCCGAAGAACCTAAAGTGATGTAACCGCCGCTTGGGCCTTCGTTAAAGCCAATGATTTGAATATTACCGCCACTACTAACTACCTGGAACTGAATAGTCAGGCCAAGTGCATTGTAACGGGCTACGGCGTTAGCTGTTGCTGTTGCATAAACTGTTGGTAAATTTGAAACAGATACCGTAATTGTTCTGGGAAGGTTTTTTACCAGGTTGGTTGTCCGGTATTGCTCAACTTCGGCAATTTTTAAATTAGGGCTGGTACTCACCTCTGAAAGATTTGCCGGGGTTAGTAAAATATCACCTTCTACCAGGTAATTATCTCCCTGTTTGCGCACATCATCTGTGCTAAAACCCAGGGCGGTAATATTTTTAAGTACATCTGCTGAAACTTCTGCAGTCGGATCGGTTTTTTTCGCTGCTGATTGTTCGCTTTTGGTACATGCAGAGAATATTGAAGCTGCACATACCATGCATATTCCAATTTTTGTTAAAAGGTTTTTTTTCATTTGTCGGTTTAGTGTTTGTTTTGTTGTAAAATAGTACTGATAAATCACTTTTTTAAGTGATTAGCCGGCCAGCTATTAATTTCTACGAAAGATGTACTGAAAAGTTACTTTATTTTATTAAATATAAATGAATATT
>NZ_JBFUJG010000222.1:0-5550 GCF_056401495.1 Mucilaginibacter sp. P4_E8 | reverse complement strand
GTGTTGGCAGAGGATGCTATTAAAGCAGCAATTAATGATTTCCGCGTAAAAAATGGCTTAGAGCCAATTGCAAGCGAAAAAGTACATCATTAATTGGTAGCAAGTATCAAGTAGTTAGTATCAAGATATAGTTGGTACTAATTTTGATTTAAAATCTTGATACCTGATACTAATTACTAAATACGAATAACAATGGTAACGATAACTGATAAAGCAAAAAGTAAAATAGAACACCTGATGCAGGATTCGGGGATGGATGCCTCTTATTTTCTGCGTGTATCTGTTCAGGGGGGTGGTTGCTCTGGTTTATCATATAATCTTGATTTTGATAACGAAGAGAAAAAGGGCGACCAGTTTTTTGAAGACCATGGTATCCGTTTCGCGCTCGACATGAAGTCATTCCTGTACCTTGCCGGTACCGAGCTTGATTTTACTGATGGACTGAACGGTAAGGGTTTCAGTTTTAATAACCCTAACGCCAGCCGTACATGCGGTTGCGGCGAAARCTTCTCTGTATAAAATTTACTATGAAATACTAAAAGCGGCCCCAATTTGGGGCCGCTTTTGTTTTATACCCTGCCCATGAAGTCATCCTGAACTTGTTTCAGGATCTCTCAGGATAGGTTAAATTACCATGCCTGCAATCCTGCATGTGGGATGCCGAAACAAGTTCGGCATGACCTGTTGATTAAGGGCTAAAACATCTTCTCCGCATCCACCCCATCAGGAATGGCTTGCTCCACGCTCCAACGCTCGGCAATTTTATCGCGCGCTATCCTAAAGATCTCGTAAAGTACATAAGATTTCCCTCCTCTTTTAAATTCAGATTGAACTACCGCATAATTGCCTTCGCCGATGACCCGGTGTATTTTAATTTCCCGCTGTGGAGCATCACTTAAGTAACTTACCAGGCTTTTACCGCTACTAATTACCGCCGGATCATGTTCTGTATAATCCAATTCAATAAAATCAGCAGCAGTATTTTTATTAATAATGGCTTTATAAAACTGCTCAACAATATGCTTGCTGTTTGTTGCGGATGCGCTTACGTCAATTTCAGTGCTGCCATTTGTTGCGGTGATAGCCACACCTGTTTGATCGGGCATGGCTTGTATCACATCCCAATGTTCGGCCAGCATACCATCTTTCAGCTTAAAAAGATCGATGACCGCCATACGTTTGCCCATAAACTGAATGTCGAGATGTGTAACCACCAGATCCCACTCCTGTATGGCCCTGATGATGGGTGACTTTGCTCCGGCAGGCGGCGGAGGCAGCGTTTTTAAATAGTTGATCATCTCTGTGATGCCAGCCCTGCCCTGTTTAACCGTAGGATTATGCTGTATATAATCTTCCCTCACAAATTCAGGTATCAGCTCAGCTTTGCGCTGGCCAACAATTTGTTTATAAAATGATAGTACGCTTTGTTTATTGGTTAAGGTATCCATAATAGTATTTGCTTTAACAGCCGGGCATACGCATACATAAATGTAGCAAAAGCCCAAAGCCAATAGGTTTGTAATTTTCATTACTGTAATAAAAAAATAAATGATGTAAAAATTAGTTCGTACGAAACACTGACGCTAAAAGCTCAGCATTTTAATAACCTGCTTAGCAGGCCGGATTTTTGGCAATCCTTGTTTGATATGTTGTTGAAGTAATTATGGCTTAAAGATAGTTTATTTTAGGATAAAGGGTGAAGGATTTAAAGACAAAGGATATTAAACCTATTGACGGCTCGACTCACCCGACCATCGCTGCGCTCGGTCACCCTCTCTTCGCCTGCGGCGCAAAGAGGGCGTTTTTCTTTGTCATCCTGAGCAGAGCGAAGGATCTATTCGTGAACTAACATGGTGTTGAATAGATGCTTCACTATGTTCAGCATGACAAACTATATTTTCAAACACCCTCTTTCCGCCGCAGGCGAAGAGAGGGTCGCGAAGCGTGGGCGAGGTGAGTCTATTCGCGAACTATTTACCAATGAACAATTGACCCAATGACCCAACCTATTCCTCCGCTGGTGCCGAATAGAACCGGCTATCAAAATTCACCAGGAAAAGTTCGGTAGTGGCACGGGTTACGGCGGTGTAAAACCAGCGTAAAAAATCCATATTTATCATTTCCTCGGTAACGTAACCCTGGTCAACAAATACGGCATCCCATTGCCCACCCTGCGCCTTGTGACAGGTAATGGCGTAGGCAAACTTTATTTGCAAAGCGTTATAATAAGGGTTTAGCTTTAACTCGTTATGCATGGCGCGTTTATTGGCCAGGTGCTCATAATCTTTCATCACCTCCAGGTAAAAGCGTTTCTGATCGGCCTGTAACAGGGCCGGCGATTCGGCGTACAGCGTATCCAGTAGTATTTTGCAATCCAATATTGGGTCTTCGGCATAATCAATAAACTCCAGCTGCACATCGGCAAAACGGAAACCATACATATCCTCAATACGACGTACCTTTTTTATGCGGGCAATATCGCCATTGGCAATAAAGCCGGTACTGCTTTCGTCCTGATCCTGCAGCCAAAAATAGTTGTTTTTGACCACCATGATCTGGTCGCCACCGGTAAGCTCCTCTTCACGCAACAAGATCCGGTTCCTGATCTGGCCGTTATACAGGTTGGCATTTTTATTGGATCGGCAGATGATCAGCGTACGGTCATACCCATACTTGTTATAGGCATAATTAAGCCCCTCTTCCAGGCGTTCGCCTGTCATCCTGAAAACATCCTTATAACCTTTGGTGACTATCTTAGGCGTAGTTATTTTTTCCTTGCGGATGATGTCACGGATCCGGGTAGCGTTAAGCAAGATCCCCGAGTCTTTAGCCTGGCGCAGTACATCAGTAAGCTCATAGCTAAATACAGTTACGGCAAACTTCCCTTTCATGATCTGCTCATCCAAGGCGGGGCTATTTTCAGAGCCTACAGGGGGCAGTTGAGCGGTATCGCCCACCAATACCAGTTTGCAATTTTTAGTGTTGTACACATATTTTAACAGATCATACAACAACGATGCCCGGTTACTGCCATTGGGCTCGTCAGATATCATGGAAGCCTCATCAACAATAAACAGYGTATCGCTGGCCAGGTTATCCGCAATAGCAAAACCCTCATCAAGGTTCAAGGCAGATTTTTTACGGTATATGCGCTTATGTATGGTAAATGCCTTGCGGCCCGAATAGTTAGTGATCACTTTAGCAGCACGCCCGGTAGGCGCCAGCAAAACAGCTTTATATTTGTATTGGCGCAATGCTTTTACCAAAGCGCCTAATACCGTGGTTTTACCCGTACCGGCATAACCTTTTAATATAAAACATTCGTCGCCGTCATCGCTCAGCAAAAAGCTGTGCAAGCGGTCAAACAACTCCAGTTGCTGGCCGGTGGGCTGGTGCGGAAAAGCTTTGCGTATATGATCAGTTTCTGTCACCTTGCAAAAATGCTGATAAGTAATTTAATTAAGTAAGATTAGTTTTACATTTGACCATGGAATTTGATGAAAATAAAGACGAGGAAACAGAAGATAAATATACTGAAGATGAATATGTGGATATTTATTCAAAAGGGGCCATATTAGGGTTTTCAGCTTTCTTTGGGGTTATATTTGGTGGTGTACTGCTTATGCTTAATTTAAGGGCCGCCGGATTCAAAAGAGCAGCCTGGCAGGTTTTAATCTTTTCAATATTTTACCATGTCCTATCGGGTATTATCATAAGCTCAACAGGCATGAAGATTAACGTGGCCGCCATCAAAGCGGGAGCAAATGGCACGCAGTTAAGCCCTGAGCAGATCCAGTCAGTTATAGCACTTTACGCTTTAACTTTGGTTGTTAATATAGCAGGAGGCCTGGTACTTACCAGGTACTTTTTCAAAAAGTACTTCCCTGACAATGATTATTACCCAAAACCAATCTGGACACCTTTGTTAGTAGCAATCCTGATAGCGATAGCTGCATCTTATATAGTAAGGATAGGCTAAGTGCATTTTTAATGGCAGCATCTGTTGTATCTGCCAAAAAATATTACTTTTGTTAAACTGGCATGAGCGAACACAATTATAATTACCATGATGATGACTTTAGCCTTAACCAGGCCGAAGATTATACTTTATTGATCCAGATTGATAAAACATCGTTTTCATATGCGATTATTGATCAGGATAAATTGATTGCCTGGGCCGAAAACCATTCCCTGGAAGAATTTAGTGATCCGCAGGAACTGCTTGATCTGTTGTCTGCCAAATACAAACAGGTGGTTATTGGGTTACCGGCTACCGGTTTTACGCTGGTACCACAGATCTTGTTCAGCCAGAATCGCATTGCCGATTTTGCCCGTTTCCTTGATGTAAAACCCAACGAAAGGGTATCGGCCCAATCATTAGATAATGAAAATGTTATTGTTTATAAAACTGACAAAAACATCATAAATGCTGCCGAAGAGTTTGGCCTGCGTAATACGGTATTTTCATCAAAAGGATGGATAGCAGCCATTGCTAAAAATAACCCCGGTGATAAGGACTTATATCTGGATATAAATGGAGATAATGTGGAGTTTGTTGTTTTCAATAACGGTAAACTGCGTTTTTATAACAGGTTTGAATTTAAAACCAGCGACGAGCTTGCCTATTTCACCGCGCTGGTAACTACCGAACTAAATCTGCAACCTGCTGATACCAATCTTTATATAAGCGGTGATATTAACGCTGAAGATGAAAGCATTAGCCGCCTGGCCGAGTTTTTTGGCAAGGTACAGCCCAATGATCTGCAGGTGTTACAATTACCCGAAGAGATCGCTTCACACAAACTATTGTCAATTGCTGCTTTATCGTTATGCGCATCATCGGAGGTAGTTTAAAGGGTTTAAGGCTCAATCCACCAAAAAATCTTCCGGTACGCCCTACTACTGATCTGGCCAAGGAAGCATTGTTTAACATCCTGCAAAATCAAATTGAGTTCGAAGGCATTAAGGTGCTCGACCTGTTTAGCGGTACAGGTAATATATCCATGGAGTTTGCCTCAAGGGGTGCCGCGCAGGTAATAGCTGTTGACCGCAGCATACATTGCGTAAACTATTTAAAAGACGCGTCGCGCCAGCATAAGCTTGATCAGATAAAAGCCTACAAGGAGGATGTTTTTAAATACCTGCAAATAGAAACCGAGCAGTACGACCTCATATTCGCCGATCCTCCTTATGACCTTAACAAGATCCCCGAAATACCCGGGATAGTTTTTGAAAGAAACATCCTGTTACCAGGAGCACTATTAATAGTTGAACATCAGTCGTTGCAAAACCTGAGCAAACATCCTGCTTTTGTAGAGCAACGTAAATACGGGCATTCGTCTTTCTCTTTTTTCAGGAACGCAAGCCTCTCCTAAACGGCGTAGCCTTCATGAGCAGCAATAAAACATTAATTGCGAATAGTCCTGTCCAAAGCGGAGGACTTAGATTTGTGTGCTTTCTTTTTTACACCCTCTCCATCTGCTACTGTGTGTGCACAAGTTTATATGCTCCGTTAGGAGCTACCTATTTGTAGATAACGAGGTTAAAAGT
>NZ_JBFUJG010000221.1:0-5618 GCF_056401495.1 Mucilaginibacter sp. P4_E8 | reverse complement strand
GTGTAATGGCAGGGAGGGGTTTATTCGTGATGTAGGTTGCATAAACCCCTCCCTACACCCTCCCGTCGGGAGGGAATCGCACAGGCCAACACTTTAAAATTTAATCCTGTCTTTTCATAGGCTATTAATCTCTCAAGAGGGGAATCAAAAATTATAAGATAATCCTCAGTCTAAATAGTAATGCCTTATTTGGTTTAGGCCATGATCAAGTTCGTAAACCCATGGTGTAGCTGTTGGTATCTCCAGTTGGGTTACCTCTTCGTCGCTAAGGCAATCAATATATTTTATTAATGAGCGCAAGCTGTTTCCGTGTGCCACCACAATTACCTTTTGGTTACGGCGCATGGCATTCACGATGGTCTCGTTCCAAAAAGGTAGCACCCTATCCATAGTTTCGCTCAGGTTTTCAGTTAAAGGTAGTTCACGCTCCGTAAGATCTTTATACCGCAGGTCATGGCCCGGGTAGCGTGGATCATCCTTAGTTACAGCCGGTGGATGCTCATTAGGGTCGCGCCGCCATTTTTGTACCTGCTCTATACCATACTTTGCTACGGCATCATCCTTGTTCATTCCCTGCAGGGCACCATAAAAACGCTCATTCAGGCGCCATGACTTTTCTACAGGGATCCATAAATGATCAAGCTCTTCCAATATAAAATGCATGGTTTTGATTGATCTTTTTAAATATGATGTAAAACCGGCATCAAAATTATATCCGTTCTTTTTAAGTATCTGGCCCGCTTTTTTTGCTTGCATATAACCATTTTCAGACAGATCAACGTCTTCCCAGCCGGTAAAGCGATTCTCCTGATTCCAGATACTCTCGCCGTGGCGTATCAATACTATTTTTTGCATAGGTGTTTATTTAACGTAAATGTAGTTGTTGAGTTATAAAAAAAATTGTTTAATATATATAAATCACTTAGATTGCCCCTAACAAACCAATTAAAACCTCAATCTGTCTATTATGATTCCTACAACACCTGTACCTGTAAAGGATGGTATTGCCAACCCCGCCCCTCTTGGTCTTTGTGCCTTTGGTATGACCACCGTATTATTAAACATCCACAATGCCGGCTTTTTTGAAATGAACAGCATGATATTGGCCATGGGTATATTTTATGGCGGACTTGCACAAGTTATTGCAGGTGTTATTGAAGCAAAAAAGAACAACATTTTCGGTTTAACAGCTTTTACATCGTATGGATTTTTCTGGCTGTCATTAGTAGGTTTATTAGTAATGCCTAAGCTGGGTTGGGGAGCTGCCCCATCAGAAGGTGCCATGTGTGCATATTTAGGCATTTGGGGGATATTTACCTTTCTAATGTTTTTTGGCACATTAAAACTTAACCGTGCGCTTCAGTTTGTTTTTGGATCATTAACCGTATTATTCTTTTTGCTGGTAGCCGGCGACGCTACCGGGAATGCCTCCATAAAACATTTGGCCGGGTACGAAGGAATAATCTGCGGTGCATCAGCTATATATACAGGTATGGCCAACGTATTGAACGAGGTTTACGGCAGGGTTGTATTACCTATTGGGCCAGTTAATGTTTAATTTAAAAGCTAAAATTAATTCTGCTAAATTGCGCAGGTGAAAGATTTTAAAAAATATTACAGCATACCTGCTACGCCTGACGAGATTTATATGGCCCTGACCAACCCCATTACCATGGAATTATGGACAGGTGAAGTTGCCGAAATGTCGACCGAGCCTGGGTCAGAATTTTCTATGTGGGAAGGCAGTATCGCTGGAAAAAACCTGGAATTTGAACAGGGTAAAAAAATAGTGCAGCAATGGTATTTTGATGGCCAGTCTGATAATTCTATAGTAACCATTAAGCTTCATGCTGATAAAAATGGAACATCTGCCGAATTACGCCATACCAATATTCCCGATGCTGATTTTGATGATATGGTTGATGGATGGAACAACAGTTATTTTGGAGCACTGATTGAATTTTTTGAGGGAGAATAATCTCCCCCCTTGTCATCCTGAGGAACGAAGAATCTATTAATGAGCTATGCATATTGTAGAATGGATGCTTCACTGCGTTCAGCATGAGAGAAAGAAAAAAGTATCATGGCAAGCATATAGTAAAACAACAAAGCCACTCAATTGAGTGGCTTTGTTGTTTTATATAGATTTTCTTTTGGGGAAAAATACTATTAATATAAAGTGAACTCAACCCTGCGGTTTGCCTGACGGCCTGCTGCAGTTTTGTTTGTTGCAATTGGCTGATTTTGACCGTAACCAGTTGCTTCAATACGTGATGCAATAGCACCTTTACTTACTAAGTAAGATTTTATTGATTCTGCGCGGTCTTTTGATAACCTCATGTTCAGATCTTTAGAGCCTGTATTATCAGTATGTCCTGCTAATTTAAGGCTAAAGTTTTTGTCAACAAGTAGTTGAGCTACCCTATCTAAACTTGGTAAAGAGTGTGCACGGATGGTTGATTTACCTAAATCAAATTCAAGGTTCTTGATGGCATCCTTAACAACTTTCTTATCTTCTTCAGTTACATAAACAACTGGTTTAGCAAGCGGGCAACCTGATCCATCTACCTTTGTTCCTGCTGGCGTGTTCGGACATTTATCATTAACGTCAACCACGCCATCGCCGTCGCTATCTGTTGTTAATTTGGCAAGGTTTGCATTAGTAGTGTTCAAATCATTTCTTAACTGGTCGTTTTTAGCTTTTTCTGCATCAATTTGTTGTTGTAGCAAAGTTTTGGTTTGTTGATTTTCCCATAAGTATTCTTTACGCATTGACGATACCGGGTTATGAGTTGCCATTTGAGGCTTTTTACGGCTGCCCAAAGCAAACTCTAATCCTACGTGTGCATAAGAGAACCTATCGTTGGTTGATCCATGGTTAAAACCATCAAAGTTATCAGATTGTACAAAGTTAACCGCATAACCTAAATCAAGGTTTACGCCTGGAGCAATGTCAAATTTTAAACCAAGCCCCAGAGGAATAAATATTTCGTTTATTGAAGCTTTACCATCGGTTTTAAAATTGGTTTCCTGGCCGCCCGGTGTGGTAATTTTAGGCGTATAGTTTATGGTACCTGCACCTACTGTTAAATAAGGTTGAATAAATGGTTTGTCATGACGCCAGTTGATGTTGGCCAATGTAATGTTGGCACTTAGCGCCGCCGACCAGTTAATATTAGTAGTATACTGGCTATAAACCATATTACCGGCTGCATCAGGCTGACTATTATTGCCTTTTACTTTACCTCTCAGGAAATCGGCCTGAATACCTAATGATGGTAATATTTGGTTTTTAATATAAACACCATAGCCTACTTGTTCGGTTGGGTTTTTAAAATCCTGCCTGCCATTGGTACCAAAAATAGTGTAAGGCGTTAACATACCGCCATGAACACCTATTGACCAGGTGCGAAAGTTATTGCCACCAGAAAATGGTTTTACATAATCATTAGCTGTAGTGTCGGGAGTTTGAGCAAATAATTTACCACCTACCATAAGTCCTGTTAGGAGCAGGGTGGTTTTTTTAAAATTTGATTTCATATTGTTGTGTTTAATTATAGGTTTATTGTTCAGTAAACCGTAACCACAACAGGCAACATTAATGCCATCCAAATTTAATATTAACAACCACGCATGTTAAAATTTCATCAATTTTACAGGTATTAAGGTTAAAAAATTAACATAAATGACTGATAGAGCATCGTTTAAGCTTTGAGGTATGATGCGGTAAAAACCCGTGTTTTAACGGGTAGCATGTACTACTTATTAACTTTTTGTACCAAATAGTAAATGAGTTGAAAATAGTACAGTGTGTATTAAAAAGTTATTTTTGACTTATATTACTCAATACAATAATTAACTATAAGTACATTGTTTTCAAACCCTAAGAAACAATAAAGATGAAATTCAGATGAAATTTGAACTTTTTGCGATTTTTTTATTGATTAACCTTACGCTAATCAGTAAATATTTAATATCATTTGGTGCAATATTAAAACATATACACATTAAATAATATATCTAACTATCAGGCCATAACAGCCACTGCATCAAATATTTTCTCGCCTAATTTAATATTACCTTTCAGCGTTGAATTTTGTAGAGCAAGGTTGGGGGTTATACCTTTTGTGAAAAGTTTCCAGGCGGTATCAGTGCTTATACTTACCACACAATCTGCAGATTTATCATTATTTGTTGTTAGCACCCAATTCTCCATGCTTTTTTGCAGATACCAGTTGCCTGTAGTTTCACCAAAAACAATTATTTCAATCAGGGTACCCTCATCGGCGTTTACATTACGGTAAGTATTGGGTAAGGCATACATGAAGGTAGCTATACAGGGATAAAATAGTTCTTGATGCATGATGCCCGGTTTGTTTACGGCTTCGCGTATTTGCTGCTGGTGATGCCATTTCTCAGTGTACTCTCTGGCAATGTGAAACCAGTTGACTGATTGCTCCTCTCCTGCCCATGCCACTGAAAATATTGCCGTGGCAAATGGATCTAACGATGCCATGTGCTCGGCATATTGCTTCCCGGTCATCTCCAATAACTGTACGAGCAAGGCAGGGCTTACCCTTTTCATGGCTTTTACCCAGGTTGCATTTAACTCGTTAAGATAATTAACAAGATCCTGATAGTTACTGATGCTGGATGGGGTTTCGCCGGTAAACTGCTGTTTTGATGATATGGTACGCATATTCCCATCCAAAAGATGGGCTGCAATATCTTTAACAGTCCATAATTTGGCTAATGTCGGTTTGTCCCAATCTTCGGGTGATAAGGATTTAAGCAGCTCAATAAACAATTGATCCAAAACCGGGAAAAGGTGTATCGTTTTTATAGGTACATCCCTGCCTGTCATAAAAATAGGCTAATACTGCTATTGGGTTACAGCAGCATGTACAAAAACCTTTGATTTAATATCTGCACCAGCTTTACCTAATGTGGCGGCTACAGAGCAATATTTATTTAATGAAAGTTCAACAGCACGGGCAGCTTTATCCTCATCAATATCACCGTATAAATGAAATTCAATTTCAATATTTTGCCACAAAGAAGGCTCCTTACCAGCTTCGCGTTCGCCGTTAACTACCATTTTATAATCTTTTACTTCCTGACGTTGTTTTTTCAGGATGCTGATCACATCAATGGCAGAGCATCCGGCAAGGCCCATTAAAAGCATTTGCATAGGGCGTACACCAAAATCCTGGCCACCGCTTTCGGGGCTGCTATCCATTTTTACGGTATGGCCTTGGGCATCAACTGCTTCAAACCCAAAATCACCATGTACACGTTTAAGTTCTATCTTATTAGGCATATTAAATATATTATTAATGCTAAGTTATGTATTTGTATGCGGTTAGTAAAATAAGCAAGCCTGGTTTGTGCAGTTTTTAATAAAAATGATCTTAAACTGATGCTTTTCTGTCCTTTACAGGTATTACCAATTTTAGGCCCGACCATGTTTCATCAATAGCGCAAACCTTAATATCAACCAGGCCTATTCTTAAGGCATTGTTTCTTATTATATCTTCTGTTACATCAGTAATTACTTTAGATGCTTTTTTGGGCCATGAAACCCATATCATCCCATCGGGTTTAATCTGGGCTTTAAG
>NZ_JBFUJG010000220.1:0-5654 GCF_056401495.1 Mucilaginibacter sp. P4_E8 | reverse complement strand
ATAACCGGCAGTCCTTGGCCAGCATTTGCAGCACGATATTATAAACTGACCGGCCGCAAAATATTATTTGTGCCACGTGCTAAAGGAGGCTCCGCAATGTGTCCGGAAGCTGATATTGGGCAAGGCAACTGGAGTTCATCAGGTACGTTAAGGTATCAGGCGAGGGATACAGTAGCAGCCGCAATAGCCGCTGCAAAGGCGGCCGGGTATAAAATTGGCAAAATATTTATATTATGGCACCAAGGTGAGCAAGACGCATTCCCAATATTTATGGGTACAGAAACGGCTAAAATGTATAGGGACACCCTTACTGACTTCATATCATTTTGGCGGGGCTATTATCCTAAAATACCATTCTATATTTTAAGGATAAGTAAAACTAATTCTGGCACTGATTATTTTAAGGCTGTAAGAGACGCCGATGAAACAGTAGCACAGGCTGACACCTGGACACAGGTAGTATCACGTAGTTCTTACGGCTTTAAAGCAAAAGGCTGGATGTATTCCGACGGATTACATTATCTGCAACCGGGGCTAAATTACATGGGGGATGAAGCTGCTCAGAATGTTGTACAGGTTGAAAAGAGTAGAACTACTTATAATATTTTTGATAAGACGGGTTTTGGAGTAAATACACCTTTGGCCTTTAGTCATATAGCGGGTGGTAATGATACTACATCATCTGTTATAGTAAATAAAGGTAAAACATTGTTAACGCCTATTGAGGGCGCGTATTACCGGGATGGCTTACATGAATTTATAACCGATAGTACTTTAACAGTAAGACAAAAATTAACAGCAGCAACGTCCGCTGGGATACCACGGAATAATATTACATTCGCTGATTTAAATGGATTTTTAACTTCAGACACGACCTTCCAGTATAACGGCACATCGTTAGGCATAGGCGTTAAACCGGGTACATACAGTGCGTCATCAAGGGTGTATATTAAGGGCTTAACTACCGGTACGGAATCTGCATTAAATATATATGATAGTGGTAACACGCCCCGTTACAGATTCTTAAACAATGGTCAGTTTATAATTCAGGCAGGAGGTGCATTTAATGTAGGTGGTGGTTCTGGAGGTATTGCTACTACATTATTACAGGGCTTAACTACATCAAACACGGATTTTTCATTAGTAGTTACAAATTCAAGCACACCACTTTCGAGTACAGCGGCAATAGCTGTAAGGAACGATAAACTTGTGGATTTTAATGGCGGTCAAATGGTGCGTATCCCCAATATAGCAGGTGACCCGGGCTTTGTAAGCGACAGAGGTATTTGGTACAATAGTTCAATAGCTCAATTCAGAGGCAGAAGAAACGGAGCTACTATTAGTTTTGCTTCAAACCCAAATACCACTTTGGGTGATTTATCTTATGCTGGAGTATCAGGTGTGGAGACAAGGTTACCTGGTAATACCACTACAACTACAAAGTTTTTAACTTCAACAGGTAATGGTACAGTAAGTGCGGCCCCTGCTTATTTTGACTTATTTGGTAGCGCAAACACCTGGGGAGGTAATAATACGTTTTCAGTATCTCCTATTGTACCGAATGCTACTATAGCTTCACAGGCTGTTGCCTTTGGGCAATTAGGTAACTATATAGATAATAGCACAAATCAAACAGGTATAGCAGGAAATAAAACATGGACGGGAGCTGCAACATTTACAAGTAATATCCTTTTAACTGGTGCAGGCAATATAGGTGTACATAACGGCACTATATATAGCGCACAAGAGGCTAGTGGTTTTGGTGTATTTTCTGATTTAACCGGAACGAAATTTACAGCGTATAGAAGAGATCAAATATCTTATATATCACCAAGCTCCTCGCCATTGTATATAGCATATCCATCTGCACAATCTGTAACTGCTACTATAAACTGGCCTACAGATAAAAGTGGAACTGTTGCTTTAACCAGTGATATATCAACCCTTGATAATGTTTTATCAAAAACCGCTAATTACACGATCGTTTCTGGTGATTTTGTAACTGGTAAAAATTCAACGCTTGATTTATATGTTGATGCAACAAATGGAAATGTAACCATCACAATGCCTTCGGCCGTAACTTTTGCAGGATATACAATATATATTACCAAAACAGATACAAGTGCTAATACAGTAACCATAAACACTGTCTTGGGCGGTAATACACTCCTCTCTCAATATCAAGATAGACAATATAGGTCTAATTCGACATCCTGGTATAATCATTAAAGTAACTGTATTTAAATAAATATGAAAAAGATATTAATAATAATGGTGGTTGCATCCTTTATGGGGTGTGCGGCTAGGAAACAGTGCATGAATGGAAAAGCAGCCATTGACAGTGTGGCCAAGCTTGAAGCACTAAGCGCTAAACTATTCAGGATTTATACAATTAAAAAATAAGATCATGCAAAAAATCACCTCAAGCTTTTTAAGCTTAAACACACAGGATATTTTAAAAGGGGCAATAGTGGCCGCGGCCAGTACTGTATTTTCCATGGTTGCTGAGTCGGTTGAGAAAGGGCAATTTATTTTTGATTTTACCTCAATATGGCATACAGGTGTAGCAGCAGGTGTGGCGTATTTAGGTAAACAATTATTTACTCCGGCAAGTATAATATCAGCAAAACTATAATGAAAATAAGTAAAAACGGAATCGCATTGATAAAGAACTTTGAAGGCTTGGTTTTACATGCCTATAAAGATAAAGCCGGAGTATGGACCATTGGATACGGTTCAACAAGATATGCAAACGGTAAAGCTGTAATACCGGGCGATAAGTTGGACAATGAAGAGTTAGCTGATTCACTTTTACTTGATACCCTGGGTCAATTTGAGGATGCAGTGAATAGCTATGTACTTGTTCCCCTTTCACAAAACCAATATGATGCATTGGTATCCTTCACTTATAATTTAGGAACTCATGCTTTATTACAATCAACGTTACTACAAAAATTGAATATGAAAGATTATGCTACTGCTGCCAACTGGTTTGTTCCATGGAATAAAATAACAGATCCGCATACAGGTAGAAAGGTAGTGTGCGATGCATTAACAAAAAGAAGAGTCCTGGAGAGTATTTTATTTAAAAAATTATGACAACTATTGAACATCGTGAAATTAAAGGCATTACCATTAAAAATATTATGGTAACCATCATAAGTACCGTAAGTATTGTAATATCTGTTATGACTTCATACTTTCAGCTTAAGTGGGAGATATCTAATGTTAGGGCTACACAGGAAACAACAACTCGTGTAAATGAGGTCCGTTTGAAAGTCCTTGAGAGCCAGGTAAGCCTACTGCAACAAGAAGTAAATAAACTTAAAGACAATAAAAAACTATGAGCTTAAAAACTTTTTTAAAAAAAATATGGGACAAGATCAAAAATGTTTTCAACAGTCTCCCGAACGAGCTCAAAACAGCTATACAAATAGGTGTAATAATAACTGAGAATATTAAAACTTTTGTTGATTCACCAACGGGCGATATTATAACTACGCTTATTCCAGGTAATATTGATAATGTTATAAGAGATAAACTCAGACAGTCACTCCCGATTTTTTTAATGGAATTAAAGTTAGTTGAAAGTTCATTAAATTTAACCCAACCTGAAGCCATAGTAAAAGCAGCTTTAGAGGTCATGAAAACGGTCGACGAAAATATTAAGCCGGGTATTCTACACCATTTATCTGTTCTTATAGCACAAATAGCAGCCGATGGCAAGTTGAGTTGGAGTGATGGTGTTTACTTATCTCAATGGTACTATGAGCAGAAATTTAAACAATCTGCCAATAATTCTCTTTAATAAGCATAATAGTGTTTTTGACGTGCCCAGAACGAGATTCGAACTCGTACATCCTTACGAATGCCACCCCCTCAAGATGGTGCGTCTACCAATTTCGCCACCTGGGCTTTTTTTAGAAGTCGACAGTCTTAGGTCAATTGTTACATAACTATTGGCCTAAGACTGCTTCCCCTACATTAGGCGTGCCCGAAGAGAGACTCGAACTCTCAAGAGACAATTCTCAACGGCTTCTGAGACCGCAACGTTTACCAATTTCGCCATCCGGGCTTATTCCTTGAATGCTTCAATTTTAATCAGGGATAAACACTATTAGTAAACCCTGGCATTCAATATCAACATTATTTTATTAATAAGCGTGCAAATATAATCGTTTCCTTCAAATTGCAATCTAAATAATACAAAAATTGACCACTTGTTGTTACTTGTGTTATTAAAATTTAATTTCGGATAAACATTAATCTTCATACGTCAATAAATGAAAATCAATTACCAACTCATTTTCAGCATTTTATTTCATTTTATATTCTTCTCTTTTATTGCAAAGGCCCAAAATATAATGCTTTTACAACGTGACAAACCCACAAGTATCCGAGGCTTATCAGTTGTAAATGATAAAACAGCTTGGATAAGTGGCAGCAATGGATATATAGCCATAACCAACAGTGGCGGAAAAAAATGGGACTGGCAGCAGATAAAAGGTTATGAAAATTCCGAATTTAGAGATATAGAAGCCTTTTCAGACAAGGAAGCTTTGATCATGAGTTCTGGCACCCCGTCAATAGTATTAAAAACTATTGATGGCGGAAAAAGTTGGCAGGAGAAATATCGTAAAACCGATAGCCTTTACTTTTTTGATGCTATGGATTTTGCCGATGCCAAACATGGGTATATTTTGGGCGACCCGATTAACAACAAATTCCTGCTTATGGAAACCAAAGATGGTGGAGAAACGTGGACTGAAATGAAAAACGCACCAAATGCTTTGCCCGGAGAAGCAGCTTTTGCCGCAAGCGGAACTTGTTTGAGGGTAAGTAAAAACGGGGTGGTGAGCATTGTTTCTGGTGGTAAAGTGGCACGAATGATCACTTTACCTGCCGGTAATAATAAGTGGAGTTACACAGAATTATCGCTTACTCATGGCAAAAGTAGCCAGGGGGCATTTTCAATGTCGATAGGGAAAGATCAGGCTATTATCTTAGGCGGAGATTATGCAAAGGATAAAAAAACAGATTCGGTAGCAACTATTTATAATATAACTTCGTTTAGTTCACCAAACAAAGGTCCGGCAGGCTTTCAGTCATGTGTGGAGTATATAAATGATGGCGTTTTTCTGTCGACGGGCACCCCTGGTAGTAATATAACTACCGATGGAGGCAAAACATGGAAGCAAATTGATGCCACCAGTTTTAATGTTTGCCGTAAAGCAAAACGCGGAAAACTGGTGTTATTGGCTGGAAATGGCGGTAAAATAGCCATATTAAAAATGTAGTTTATTGGCAATTAATGCCTTAGGAAATACTTTTAAATTATTTGAAAAAAGCACTTGCGGACTATATTAAATACTCCTATATTTGCACCACTTAAAACGGAAACGGTTACAGTATCGAAGAAGTTGAAAGGATGATTCCGTAGCTCAGCTGGTAGAGCATAACACTTTTAATGTTGGGGTCCTGGGTTCKAATCCCAGCGGGATCACAAAGACCACCCAACAGGTCGAACGTTTAAGCTAAGAGGCGCATGAAAATGCGCCTTTTCTGTTTAAAATGTTTTTTTTCTACTCTGTCAAAAAATAAACAAATCATTTCAAATCAATCTAACTGGTACCCTATTCGACTTGGGATCAGGG
>NZ_JBFUJG010000219.1:0-5663 GCF_056401495.1 Mucilaginibacter sp. P4_E8 | reverse complement strand
GTATTGATCAGGTCGACACCACAGTCAAGTAGTTCGTTCCAAACAGCGGGGCTCTCGGGCGAGGCCCACAATCTTACTTTTTTACCGTATTTGTGCGCCATACTTACATAAGTGCACAGGCGTTGTTTTTGCAATACCGGGAATGTACCGATGCCGTTCCAGTTTATTATTCTTGAATATTTGCAGCTTGCGGTTCGGTAAACATTTGTTGCCAGGGTGTCCTGTTGAACGTTCATCAGGTCCTCATCAATAAAAGCAAGGCGGTTTTGCTGATTTTTTAATATGTCAAATGGCTTATGCCCGGTTATAACAATGGTGATCTGTCGTTGTACAAATACGCCATTTTCATATCCTGAAAGAATGGATTTATATTTTTCAAGTACCGCAGACAGCGCCTCGTAAGTTTTGTTTGCATTTGACTTAATATCGATCATGAGCATGAGCGGATAAACCATCCGTGATGCCTGCACATCGGAGCCATTAATGCAGGCCGACAATGGATCAAGATAAAGGCGTTCAAGTGTTCTGTGCCTTTTAAAAAGCGGGAACAGGTGGGCAACAATAAGTTTCCCTTTTCTTAAATAAATATCGGCTTCAATATGCGTGTAACCATTATCCAATGCGTCATATAACGGCCGTTTGTGCCAATAATCATTATGAGCAAAGGCATTATCGAGCGGTACATTTTGGGAGTAGGAGTTAAAGGCAGTAATTACCAGAAGAGCGGATAACAATAATTTCAGGTGCTTTAGGCAAAAGCTTGCTGCTTGCATCGTTAATTGTTTTTGTTGCACTAAGATACCGGTTAAGTGTGTTTTAAACGTTACCGGATGGTTAAGGATTTTTTTATATATATTAACATTTTGTAAATAAAAAGGGGGACCGCTCTTTTATAGCAGCCCCCCTTTTTATGATGTAGTTACCATTAATAACCAGGGTTTTGAACCAGGTTAGGATTGGTTTTTATCTCCGTAGACGGAATAGGATACAATCTCCTTGTTGGATCAGTATTCATTTTCAGATCGTCTGTTTTCCCACCTGCCACTGGTAGTAGATATTCTTTCTCAAACTGTCCGAAACGGATCAGGTCATTACGGCGCCAGGCTTCCCATGAAAGCTCACGTGCACGTTCATCTAACAGTACGTTCAAATCAATTGATGAGGCGGCTTCGGCGTGGGCACGGGTACGCAGTTTATTTACCAATGTTAAAGGGGTTTGTGTTTCGCCGTTTATGGTAGTAGAAGTAGCTCCACGTAATAAGGCTTCGGCTTTCATCAGGTAAATATCGGCCAAGCGGAATACAGGCACGTCGTTACTGTTTAAACGGGTTGCCTGTATAATATTAACGTCTGGATAGTATTTGATCGATCTTACCCCTTCAGATTGTGAGGTAAGCACGTCATTACCCAAATCCATCGGTTTTAATCCTGTTAAGGTTAATGTAGGGTTGAGATTGATCTGTGTGGCGGCATTTGGAGCCGGGTAGTAAACCGGTTGGTTGGTGAAACCACCATTGCCATCAGGATAAAATTGCGGGCCTGCCAGCCATGTTTTGGTACGGTCATCCCCAGGGATGTTAAAGCGGTTGTAAAACTCAGGCGTAGTGCTCATGGCAATACTTAAACCTACGTTAAAGCCATAAGCCTGAACCAGGTAATAAAAGAAACCAAAACGGGTAAACTGGTTACCTGGTATTTGCTGGTCATAAGGTACTGCAAATATGGTTTCATTGATGGCCGGGCCATTAGTAGGTAAAAATATGTCCCTGTATTTGGCATCCAGGTAATAGTTGGTATTTGCCTGTACGCTATCGCACATGGTTACGGTTTCCTGGTAGCGGTTGGTGCCGGTGTATACGCCAGAGTTCAGGTACATTTTTGCAAGCAAGGCAAACACCATTCCTTTAGTTGGGCGGCCATATTGCGATACGTTTATTGTCGCGTTGCTGCTTTTAGCTGGCATCAATGGTAAAACAGCTTTTAACTCACTTTCAATAAAGGCGAATACTTTGGCACGTGACTGTGTTGCTGGTTGTCCGGTTACCGGGAAATCAGTAATGATAGGTACGTTACCGTATAAGTCCATCATGAAATACAGGTACAAGGCGCGCATCGCTTTAACTTCGGCAATTGAAGAGGCTTTTTTGGCTGCCGATGATGACGATGAATTAATAACACTGATGATACGGTTACAGGTGTTGATACCACCAAAACCCCATTGCCATACACCTATTACGTTAGGGTGATCAAAGGTCCAGGTGTGATAGTGTAATTGGCGGTATTGACCACCGTCGTCAAAGTTGCCATCACGGGCCGGTAAAATAGCTTCGTCTGTCGACATGTCCTGCATGCGCCAGTAAGTTACCGCGTAGCTTGATGAAAGGTTAGAGTAAATAGTACCCAGTAATGCAGTATAATCGGCATCAGTTACCGGGAAGTTTGATTTTACGTATTGCGACTCAACAGGTACATCTAATTTTGTACAAGAGAATGTGCCTATCGTCACAACTATCGCGGCACATAATATGAATATCTTTTTCATTTTTGTTTGTTTAACTGTTATTAAAATGATGCGGTTAGACCTAAACTAAAGGTGCGTGTTTTAGGATAAAAATTCCTGTTATCGATACCCGGAGTTAAACCGCCCATATCAATTTCCGGGTCAACGCCGCGGTATTTGGTAATGATGAAAATGTTATTACCTGAAGCATAAAAGCGCAGACTTTTAAACGCCTGGATATGTGGTTTAATGGTATAACCGATGGTAGCATTATCCAACCGCAGGTACGAGCCGCTTTCCAGGAAACGATCAGAGATCAGGTAGGCATTGATATCTTTAAACGATTCGCCTAAAGTAAATCTCGGTATATTTTGCAGTTTGGAGTCGGCGGGGTTATTTAAACCGGCAAGTGTTGCATTTAATATTTTGTTGCCATATACACCACGAACCAGGAAGTTAAGGTCGAAGTTTTTGTAGAAGAAACTGTTGCTCCAGCCGTAAATAAGCTTAGGCTGCGCATCGTATTTAATAAACTGATCGGTAGTAAGTGGTTGTGCGGCGGTTGTTGATCCGTCGGCTTTTTCATAAGTACTAACACCATTGGCATTTTTGCCCAAATAGTGCCACAGATCAAAAGTACCAACAGCATAACCTGGCTGAATGATCTGGCTGTAGTTGCCCGACTGACCTTTACCGCCTAACTGTGCAGTTTGAATGTATGGAAGAACCAGGCCACCCTGTGATAAACTTTCCACCACGTTTTTATTATGTGAAAAGTTTAACGAGGTGCGCCATGTAAAAGCACCCGATTTTACCGGTATGGCGTTTAATACAACTTCAATACCGCTATTTTTCATTTGACCTACGTTTGCGGTTAAAAGCGGATAAAAATATTGCGTAGTTGATACCTGGAGGGTAGTGATCAAATCAGAGGTTTTTTTGATATAATAATCAACAGAACCGGTAATACGATTGTTGAGTATACCAAAATCCAAACCAATGTTGGTTGTAGCAGTACTTTCCCATTTCAGATTTCGGTTTTCATTACGTACAGGGCCTATAGGGTTAACTATATTACCATTACTTAAAAATTTACCACCACCCGGAGGCACGCCATAAATGAGCTGAGCGGTAAAGGCATCGAACCCGGCGCTGTTACCCGAAACACCATAACCGGCTCTTAACTTCAAGTCGCTGATAACCGGAACAGATTTCATGAAATCTTCGCTGATTATCTTCCAGCCGGCAGAAGCAGCAGGGAAATAGCCATGACGAACGTCTAAACCGAAACCCGAAGATCCGTCTTCCCTTAATGAGGCCTGCAGTAAATACTTGTCGGCAAATTGATATTGTGCACGGGCATAAAAAGATATCAGCCTTAAAGTAGAAATATAGGTTGGCGGGGTAGTCCCGTTTATATTGTAACTTGGATTAAAAATAATCTGCGAAAGCTGGGTAGGATTGGAGAATGCTAAATAATTATAAGTTAAAGCATCATTTGAAAATCCCTGGGTTTGTACCCCGAATCCATCGCCATTACGATCCTGCTGATAAGAGTAACCTCCTAACAATTTAAGGGAATGCCGACCAAAAATGCGATCGTAATTAAAATAGGCTTCAACTACGTTACTGGTATTGGTATAAGCACTGCGCGCAGCTACACCACCTGCGTTAACGTATATGCCAGACTGACTGGTGGAATAGGTATTAACGTTGTTTTGTTCCTTTTGAGTTGATCCTGATATGGTAAATTTTAAACCGTTTAAGATATCTACTGCGGCAAAACCATTGATCAGGGTTTTGTTGTTCTCTGTTTTGGTAAAGTTATTGTTAATTAACGATAGAGGGTTCAATGGCCCGCTGCCTGTACGGGTGTAGTTTTCTTTATAAGTACCATCAGGGTTAAAAGGGGCCACCGTTGGCAAATAGAACAAAATGCCCGATAATACCTGGCTTTGGAATATATCGTTGTTTTTGGTGGCGCTGTTGGTAAGCGTGATACCCAATTTTAAACGATCATTAAAAAAGCGCTGGTTGATATAGCCTTTGTAAACAGTACGCTCCAGGCTGGTGTTTTTCAATACACCATTGTTTTTTAAGTAATTTACGCTTGCACCATACTCTGAATTGGTACCGGCACCACCATAAGAAAGGTTATGGTTTTGCGAATAACCGGTTCTTTCGGCCAGTTTTTGCCAGTTGGTATTTGAGCCATCGTCATCGGCTGCGCTTAGCTTAGGTACACCATTATCGGTTAAATACTTACGCAGTTCATCACCAGTAAGTACATCAATGTTTTTTGATACATTTTGAACAGCGCCGTATGCACTATATGTTAACCTGGTTTGACCTGCTTTGGCTTTACGGGTTGTAACTATGATTACACCATTTGCAGCACGTGAACCGTATATAGCTGTTGATGATGCATCTTTTAATACATCAATACTTTCAATATCGGCTGGTGCCAATAAATCGATAGAAGCACCCGGTACACCATCAATTACATAAAATGGCTGGGTAGCACCGTCGCGCAAAGTTGATGGCCCCCTTAAAATAGTTGAGGGTTGTTTGTTGGGGTCACCGCTTTTGGTAATGTTTAAGCCGGCTACCTTACCTTGTAATAACTCGGCAGGGGTAGTTAGTACACCTGCGTTAAAATCTTCGGCTTTTACTGAGGTTATGGCGCCCGTAACATCCTTACGACTCGATGTACCGTAACCAATAACTACCACATCTTTTAGTTGTTTGATATCAGTTACCAGTGTAATGTTAATTAACGTTTTACCATCAACAATAACTTCTTTTGGTACTGATCCTAAAAATGTGAATTTTAAAACATCATCAGCGCCGCCAACTGTAACGGTGTAACCACCATTGCCATTAGTAGTGGTAGACTTGCCTGAACTTTTAACAGTTACTACCACACCTGGTAAGGGCGCGTTGGTCTCGTCGGTTACGGTTCCTTTAACAATCCTGCCGGTTTGTGAGAATGCCGATAACGCGGTAAATAATACAGCGCAAGCTAATAATAGGCTTTGCCTGTATAAAGGATGAGTTTTCTTAAAAAAACTATGGTAAATTTTTTTCATAAAGAGATTTGAATAAATTACGAACTTAATTGAACTCGGGAAATCGCATTTTTTCCGTTTGCAAAGGAATGATG
>NZ_JBFUJG010000218.1:0-5729 GCF_056401495.1 Mucilaginibacter sp. P4_E8 | reverse complement strand
ATGTCTGACAATGCAAAGGATGTGTGGCGCTYTGAGCTTGACAACGAGGATTTTGATCTTCACGACCATAAATTTTATGCCAAAAATGATTTCATGGCTCCGTTTGCATCCGGCTCGGCCAGGTTTGATACTATGGTGATCGTGCCATGCTCCATGGGCACGCTGGGCCRTATTGCCGGCGGCATATCTGATGATTTGATAAGCCGTGCTGCAGATGTGATATTAAAAGAACGCCGTAAACTGATACTGGTTGCCCGGGATACACCATTAAACCTCATCCATATCCGCAATATGGAAACTGTGACCGAAGCCGGCGGCATTATCTGCCCTGCCATACCCTCATATTACAGTAAGCCCAAAAACATCGAAGAACTGGCCATGACCGTAGTGAACCGTGTTATTGACCTGATAGGGTTGGAGCACGAAAGCTACCGCTGGAGCGAGGATAATTAGTGGATTAGTGATTTATTGAAATTGATAATTCCGAAATCGAACATCCAAAATCCGAAATTAAAATTAATTTAATAATTCCTTATCTTTGCGGCCTTAAAGATGAATAAGAAAGTCGCTTTTTATACGCTGGGCTGCAAGCTCAACTATTCGGAAACCTCGTCTATTGGTCGCCTGTTTAACCAGGCAGGCTATGATACGGTTGAGTTTACGAACACGCCTGACGTTTTTGTAATTAACACCTGCTCGGTTACCGAAAACGCGGATAAAAAGTGTAAAAAGATAGTTAAGGAAGCGCTTAAAATTTCACCTAACGCCTATGTAACCATAGTAGGTTGCTACGCGCAGCTAAAGCCCCAGGAAATAGCCGAAATACCTGGCGTTGATATGGTATTGGGCGCTGCCGAAAAATTCCAGATCATTGATCATATCACTGACCTTACTAAAAAGCCTAAAGCTGTAATTTATAACCAACCGGTATCTGAGGCTAACCAGTTTGTACCCGCTTATTCATTTGGCGATCGTACCCGTACCTTTTTAAAAGTTCAGGATGGTTGTGATTATTCCTGTACCTTTTGCACCATACCCCTGGCCCGTGGCAGCAGCCGCAGCGATACCATTGAAAATGTTGTAGAGCAGGCAAAGCAAATTGCGGCATCGGGTGTAAAAGAAATTGTTTTAACGGGGGTTAACCTTGGCGACTTTGGCATCAGGAACGGCCAGCGAGAAGATAAATTCTTTGATCTGGTAAAAGCTTTGGATGAAGTAGAAGGTATTGACCGCTTCAGGATCTCATCTATAGAACCTAATCTGCTTACCGACGAGATCATTGCCTTTGTTGCCGGTTCAAAACGTTTTGTACCACACTTTCATATTCCCCTGCAATCTGGCTCTGATAAGATATTGAGTTTAATGCGCCGCCGCTATAAACGTGATTTGTATGTGAACCGCGTAGCTAAAATAAAAGAGCTAATGCCCAATTGCTGCATAGGTGTTGATGTGATAGTGGGTTTCCCCGGCGAAACAAGAGAAGATTTTATTGATACCTATAATTTTTTAAACGACCTGAACGTTTCATACCTGCATGTGTTTACCTACTCTGAACGTGAAAATACACTGGCCAGCCAAATGAGCGGAGCGGTACCAGGTTCGGCCCGTGGCGAACGGAGTAAAATGCTGCACATATTGTCAGACAAAAAGCGCAGGGCGTTTTATGAAAGCCAGCTTCATAAAACCGAAGTGGTTTTGTTTGAAGGTGACATTAAAGACGGCTTTATGCATGGCTTTACACGCAATTACGTAAAGGTAAAAACCAAGTACGATCCTGTGCTGATCAATGAATTAAAAACGGTTTACTTAACAAATATTTCACCTGACGGTGATGTCGAAATAACAGAAGGCGAAGAAATATTAGTTCATTAAAACACTATATTCGCTTCAAACTATAACCTATGTTTCCAACCATTACATCGCTCCTTCAATATCTTTTTGGTATAAACATCCCTTTGCCCGTACAAACATTTGGTTTTTTTGTGGCTATTGCCTTTATGGGCGCGTATTGGGCTTTTGCACAGGAATTTAAAAGGAAAGAGAAGCTTGGGATAATACACTCCTTTAAAAAAAAGGTAACTATTGGTAAACCCGCATCTGTTAACGAATTAGCAGGTAATGGTATTTTCGGATTTATTTTATTCTATAAAGTTGTTGATTGTGCATTAAACTACCAGGCGCTGTTGGATAGCCCTCAAGATTTTCTTTTATCCACAAGGGGTAATTTAATAGGTGGTATTATTGGAGCTGCTGTTTTTGCTTACTGGGCTTATCGTGAAAGCGAAAAGCAAAAATTAGCCCAACCGGTAATTAAAGACATAACAGTGCATCCGCATGAGTTAATGGGCAACATTTTGCTATGGGCCGCCGTATTTGGTTTTGCAGGAGCCAAGCTGTTTAATGCCCTTGAAAACTGGGGCGATTTTATGAAGGATCCGGTTGGGATGTTAATTGGTTTTAGTGGTCTTACTTTTTACGGAGGTTTAATATGCGGTGGCGCCGCAGTGCTTTATGTAGCCAATAAACATGGTGTTAAGCCACTAAATATGCTTGATATTGGCGGCCCGGGTGTAATGCTGGCTTATGCTTTAGGTCGCATAGGTTGCCAGATGTCGGGCGATGGGGATTGGGGCGTTGTTAACACCGCGCCAAAACCAGGTTGGCTAAGCTGGGCACCTGATTGGGTGTGGACCTTTAAATTTCCGCATAATGTAAATGATGAAGGAGTTGCTATTCCGGGTTGTGTAGGTAAGTTTTGCCATGAGCTGGCATATCCGGTTTTCCCTACATCATTTTATGAGTGTATAATTTGTTTATTACTGTTTTGGTTTTTGTGGAGTATTCGCGATCGTATAAAGGCTGCCGGTGTAATGTTTGGTATTTATATGATATTAGCCGGTATTGAACGCTTTTTTATTGAACTGATACGTGTAAATACAAAATACCATGTTGCAGGAATAAGCTTTACCCAGGCCGAATTTATTTCGCTGCTGATGGTTGTTGGCGGAACTGTTTTAATTGTTACAGGACTTAACAGGGACAAAAAAACGGCAACGGTACATGGCTAATACTATTAAGCAGTCATATAAAATATTTGAAAATCAGGTATTCAGGTTTGTAATTTCTGCAGGTGCAGGTTTTTTAGTTGATGTATCGGCCTTTTATCTGTTTTATCATAATTTGCTTACACGGCATACTTATCAGATATTTTCAATTACTGTTCGTAATTCAACATTGTCATTAGCCATATCGTTCTGTATGGGTGTGATCGTGAATTTTCTGATCACCCGATATATGGTATTCACCGAATCAAAACTATCATTTTATAAGCAGTTTATACGTTTTGCATCAGTGGCCGGTATTGGTTTTTTTGCAAATTTAACTGTGATAAAAATATTGATACAGGTTTTTGGTATGTACCCTCCTGTGGCAAGGATAGGTGCCGCATTAAGTTTGTTTTTTGCGAGCTATTTTATACATAAGGTATTTTCATTCAGTTTATCATTACGGCATCATGGAACTCATAAAAATAACAAACCAGGTAACTGAGGTATCAAAACAAGCAGGAGATTTCATCAGGCAGGAACGAAAAACGTTTGATCCTGATAAAATTGAATACAAGGGGTTGAACGACCTGGTATCATACGTTGATAAAACAGCCGAAAAGATAATTGTTGAGGGCCTGCGGAAAATATTACCGGAGGCCGGTTTTATTACCGAAGAAAAAACCACTACTACATTAGGCGAACGTTATAACTGGATCATTGATCCGCTTGATGGCACTACCAACTTTATACATGGTTTGCCGGCGTTTTCGGTAAGTATAGCGCTTAAAGAGTATGATGAATTGGTTTTAGGCGTGGTGTATGAAATTAACCAGGATGAGTGTTTTTATGCCTGGAAAGATGCGCCTGCTTATCTTAACAATTCAGAGATCAAGGTTAGTAATAATAAAAAGGTTGCAGATAGCTTGCTGGCTACCGGTTTTCCGTATTATGATTTTGGTAAACAAGCGGCTTATATTGAATTATTTGCCGACCTGATGAAAAATTGCCACGGTTTGCGCAGAATAGGTTCGGCAGCGGTAGATCTGGCTTATACCGCTTGTGGCAGGTTTGAGGCTTTTTATGAATATAACCTGAATGCCTGGGATATAGCCGCGGGTGTAGTAATAGTAAAACAAGCAGGGGGGCAGGTAGTTAATTTTAAAGGGGGTGATGAAGTGCTTGAGACAAGGGAGCTATTGGCAACCAATGGCAAGATTACTGAGGAACTATTACAAACTATTCAAAAGTATTTCAAATAGAGTTACACTAATTTCACGAATTTATAAAACACGAATGCCACGAATTTATTGAATTGTATACTGATTAGTATTCATTCGAATAAATTCGTGGCATTCGTGAAAAGAATCTTATAATGCCTCAGATACCACTTCGGTAACTTCGGGTACCATACGTTTAAGCAGGTTTTCGATACCGGCTTTAAGTGTAATGGTTGATGAAGGGCAGCCACTGCATGAACCACGCAGTTCAACGGTAACTACACCCTCATTAAATGAACGGTATGAAATTGCGCCGCCATCCTGCTCAACAGCCGGGCGAACGTAATCATGTAATATCTGTTGTATTTTAACTTCGGTTTCTGAGCCTTCAAAGTTTGCTTCTTCGGCTTGGTCTTCTAATTGTATTTTCAATTCAGATTCAACCGCGCCTTTAACAAACTCCTTCATGATGGGTTCAACATCTGCCCATTCGCTGCCATCAGTTTTGGTGATGGTAACAAAGTTACTGGCAAAGAAAACACCATTTACAAATGAGAATTTATATAACTCTTTGGCGAAAGGTGATTTTTCGGCACTTTCTTTTGTAGCGTAATCGGCACTGCCATTAATAAGCAACTTGTTCACTATGAACTTCATAGTTGCTGGATTAGGCGTTAATTCTGTATATACGTTGATATTCATCCTGATCTTTTATTAAAACTTGAAGTAACAAATTTAGGTAGCTTTTTCCTTTAAAGTTAGCTATTAAATAGTTATGACATGCAGATGATAGATAGTTTATGCAGGCCAATGAAAAAACTTGTCATTGCGAGCGCAGCGTGGCAACCTCATAGGACAAGTAACGAACCTTACTTCCGCAACCTTTATGATGAGATTGCTTCGTTTTTCGCAATAACATAATGTTTCACCTGTACATTCATCAAATACCCGTATAATTTAACGGGGTAATTTGCTTTAGTTCCTGTTTAATAGCATCACTTATATCTAACGTATCAACAAAGGCTGCTATTGTATGTCCGTTAATTTGTTGGTTGGTACGTGTCAGGTCTTTTAACGCTTCATAAGGGTTAGGATAGCCTTCGCGTCTTAATATGGTTTGGATAGCCTCGGCAACAACTGGCCAATTGGCTTCCAGATCTGCACTAATAGCATCTTTATTCAGCAATAGCTTATTTAAACCTTTTACGGTTGATTTTATGGCAATCAGGGTATGAGCAACCGGAACACCAATATTTCTTAAAACGGTCGAATCAGTAAGATCGCGTTGCAATCTGGATATAGGGAGCTTGGCGGCAAGGTGCTCAAATAAAGCATTAGCAATGCCCAGGTTACCTTCCGAGTTTTCAAAATCAATCGGATTAACCTTGTGCGGCATAGCTGATGAACCTACTTCGCCGGCTTTTATTTTTTGCTTAAAATAGTTCATGGATATGTAGGTCCACAT
>NZ_JBFUJG010000217.1:0-5752 GCF_056401495.1 Mucilaginibacter sp. P4_E8 | reverse complement strand
CCGCCTTTGTTTACTGTATTCTCCAGCACCACCAGGCTGGTATGCGGGTAATGGATGTTTTCAGCGTTGATCTCCGGCTCTATCATTTCGGCAGTGATAATGCCCCTGTAACCATTCAGTAAACGGGTTGATACACCCGAATTAAAGGCTATCCCCCCACCCTCGTAACGGTAAACATGCGCGGTTTGATCGGCTATCAGCTCATCCAGCGGCTGCGTAAAGCATTTGATTGCTATTTGGTTAGTCATAGTACCTGATGGGCAAAACAGGCCTGCTTCCATCCCAAAAATGGCCGCGGCTTTTTGCTCAAGCGTGTTAATGGTTTCGTCCTCACCAAAAACATCATCCCCTACTTTTGCGCTCCACATGGCCTCCAGCATTCCGGGAGTTGGTTTGGTTACGGTATCGCTGCGTAAATCAACAGTTAATTGCATGGTAATTATAAATTCCTATTTTAGTTGTCCAAATATCTAAATCTTATGCGTGCAATTTTACTATTATTATGTATTTTATGTGTTACCAGTGTTACCAAGATAAACGGCGATGCTTTTTTGAGTAAAGCAACTGTTACATATTAAATATTCAAAAATTGCGTTCTTAAATTTTAAACGTTATGCGCTCAATTCCCATCATTTTATTTTTAATGTTCTGCTTTACAGCGGCAAAATCGCAAAAATGGCAGCCCGGTAATTTTACCGATGTAAAAGGCAACCGTGAAACGGGTTTTATAAGGGTTAACCCGGGTGGCAAGGGACCGATAAAAGACGAAGGCTTTATTGAGTTTAAAGAAACCGAAAAAAACAATCCATATAAATTAAGCGCCAGTGATTTGCGGTCATTTGTGGCTGGTAAGGACAGTTTTGTAGTTGCTCATGCACCTAAAAACGAATCATGGGGCAAAGAAGAAACCGATTTTGTAAAAGTGGTATTAGATGAACCAACAAAGCTTTATGTAGCCCAGGGCGGCAAAGGTGGTGGTGGCAGGGGCATAGGTTTTTCGCCGGGTGTTGGCGTTGGAGTTGGCAGCGGTGGCTATGGAGGTGGCCTGGGTGGGGGTTTAGGCATATCGCTTGGTGGCGGTGGTGGCCGCAATGGCGGTGGAAAAACCATCTATTATTACGGTGCTAATACCGCCGAAATGGCACGCCTAACCGATGAGAATTTTGAAGACATCATGACCGATATTATGGGTGATGAACCCGAGGTGGTTGAAAAAATAAAGGCCCACCAGTATGGCCTGAAAAATATTGAAAAACTGGTGGCATATTTTAATGAGAAGGTGGCGAAGAGCCCCCCAGCTCCCTAAAGGGGGAGCTTTTGATTAGCATAGCTCACGTTATGTTCCCCTTTAGGGGTTAGGGGGCTTCTAATCTATCTTGATCCCTTTATAATACTCCGCAGCTTTATAATCTTTCCGGAGTGGGAAGCCTTCCCAGTCGTCGGGTAACAATATACGGCGCAGATCGGGATGACCTTCAAAAAATATCCCCAGCAGGTCATAAGCTTCACGTTCGTGCCAGTCGGCAGTGCGGTAAACGCTGGTTATACTTTTAAACTCGGGCAATTTGGCACTTTCACGGTCATGGGCTTTACTTACTTTTAAGGTAAGCTGGGTTTTATATGGTATAGATGCCAGGTGATAAACCACACCGTAGCGGTTACTTTCATCATTATAGTGCACCCCGCTCAGGCTCGACAGAAAATCGAAATAAGTTTGTGGATTATTGCGCAATTCAAGGCATACCGCTACAATATCATCAGGGTTTATGAGCAAGGCGGGCTGTAGCCCACCTGTTTCTTCGCCTGTAATTACTGTTTCACCAAATTTTTGAGTGAGTAATAATTTAATATCGTTAAACATCATGGTGCTAAACGTACTTTTTTCCAGGTTTTCTTATCAGTTTTTTTAAATAAAATGCGGTCGTGCAACCTGCTTGGGCGACCTTGCCAAAACTCAATCAATTGCGGGTTTAAAATATAGCCGCCCCAAAATGATGGCTTAGGCACATCCTTACCTTCATATTCGGCCTCCAGTTGGTTCCATTTTTTCTCTAAAGCATCACGGCCTTCTATTTCCTGGCTTTGCGGCGATACTACCGCCCCTATCTGGCTGCCTTTGGGGCGCGAATGGAAATATCTTTCAGAATCTTCCTTACTCAATTTTTCAATGGTGCCCTCAATGCGTACCTGGCGTTCCAGCTCGCCCCAGTAAAAAGTTAAAGCCCCCTGCGGGTTTTTGGTGATCTCTTTACCCTTGCGGCTTAAATAATTGGTATAAAACATAAATCCGTTCTGATTAAAGCCTTTTAACAGAACAATACGCGCCGATGGTTTTCCGTTTGATGTAGCTGTAGCCAGCGTCATGGCATTGGGTTCATGCAATTTTGCAGCTAAAGCTTCGTTAAACCATTGTTCGAACTGGTTTATCGGGTCGGCTTTGGTATCTTTTTCGGATAATGTGGCGGCAGAATAATCCTGCCTTAAATTTTGTAACTCCTGCTGATTCATTTCATGCAAACTTACAAATTTATTATACCGTAAATATTGTTTATATTTCAATTAATAATTGAACATATTTTAGTTATGCTTGTTAAGTAATTTAAATACTGAACCTTTATGCTAAGTCCTATTTCGGCGGCCACAGGGCGTTTACTAATTTCGGAACCTTTTATGATGGATCCGAACTTTAAAAGATCGGTTATCATACTAACAGAATATTCTGCTGACGGCGCTATGGGCTTTATTTTAAACCATCAGGGCGAATTCTTATTAGGTGATGTATTACCCGATGTTTCATACGCCGAAATGCCCGTTTACGATGGCGGACCAGTAGCTAAAAATACCCTGCACTTTATACACCGCTGCCCCGAAAAAATAGAAGGCGGTATTGAAATTGCCGAAGGCGTGTTTTGGGGAGGCGATTTTGAACAGGCAAAGCAACTGGTATCAAACTACCAGTTAACCGAAAACGAGATAAAGTTTTTTGCCGGATATTCCGGATGGACACCCCAGCAACTTGACGAAGAAATACAGCAAGACAGCTGGATTGTGGCCGAAAATTTCAAGGCCGAAACATTATTCAGCAATGATGAACAAAACCTGTGGAAAGAAGTGGTGATAGGCTTAGGCCAGCGCTACGCCCACATCGCCAATTTCCCTGAAAACCCGGCTTTGAATTAAGTTCTAAGTCTGGAGTTCTAAGTCTGGAGTTCTAAGTCTGGAGTTCTAAGTCTTAAGTTTTAATGCAAGTCACTTAGTACTTAGAACTCCAGACTTAAGACTTACAACCTACCCTTCCATTTCCCTTGCTGAGTCTTCCACTTTCTTTTTAAGATCTTCTTTAAAGTCAATAAGGTTTTTTACCAGGTATTCATCCGCGGTTGACAAGATCTGTGCTGCCAGTATACCCGCGTTTTTTGCGGCGTTAAGTGCTACAGTAGCAACCGGGATACCATTGGGCATTTGTAATATGGAAAGGATAGAATCCCATCCGTCAATTGAATTACTTGATTTTACTGGTACCCCAATAACCGGCAAATGGGTTAAAGAGGCCACCATGCCCGGTAAATGCGCGGCACCGCCTGCCCCGGCAATAATTACCTTAATACCACGATCAGCGGCGGCACGGGCGTAACTGAACATCCTGTCGGGCGTGCGATGTGCAGATACCACGGTGATCTCGTAATCAACACCTAATTCTTTTAAAACATCGGCAGCATCCTGCATAACATGCAGATCTGACTTGCTGCCCATAATGATGGCTACTTTTGGCTGGCTCATTTTGTTGTTTACTTTTTTACTAAAACCGTCATTGCGAGGTACGAAGCATCCCCGATTTGCAGAGTCGCTCTGTATAGCATAGAGATTGCTTCGTACCTCGCAATGACGCGTGGTTATTTATTTCCCAGACTTACGAAGTTTTTAAAACTTCGTAAGTCTCCTATCTTCTACAAGCCTATTCAACGGCTGTCATGCTGAGTCTGTCGAAGCATGGTGGGCAGGCCTTTGCACCTGATCCTTCGACAGACTCAGGATGACAGGCCTCCTTTTTTTAACTTATTACCTTCAATGTCTTCTGCACAAAGCGTGCTTTTTCTATCGCCTTCTCTCTGTCGGCATCTACAATAGTAACATGTCCCATTTTTCTGAAAGGCTTGGTTAGGGCTTTGCCGTATAAATGTACATATACACCAGAAAGTTTTAATACTTTTTCAATACCCTGATAAATGGCAGGCCCCTCATATCCGGTTTCGCCTAAAACATTCACCATAATGGCGTTATTCAGGCAGGCGGTATCGCCCAGCGGCTGGTTAAATATTGCCCTTAAATGCTGCTCAAACTGCGAAACCACGTTACCTTCAATGGTTTGGTGGCCGCTGTTATGCGGTCGCGGGGCAAGCTCGTTAACCAGTATTTTACCGTGTTTATCCAAAAACATTTCAACTGCCAGCAAGCCCACTATTTTGAGGCTTTCGGCAATCTTTTTAGCTATTTGCTCGGCCCGCTCATGTATTTCAAATGGCAGGGTCGATGGTGATATTAAAAACTCAACCAGGTTAGCTTCGGGGTTAAATTCCATCTCCACCAGCGGAAAAGTGCGGATCTCGCCATTTTCGTTACGGGCAACTATAACGCCTATCTCTTTTTCAAAATCAATCCACTTTTCAATCAGGCTGGGTTCTTTAAAAGCGCCTGGCAGGTAGCTTTCATTGGCTACTTTATAAACGCCTTTACCATCGTAACCATCTTTGCGCAGTTTTTGAATATAAGGGAACGGGATATAGCTTTGCTGTAACTGCTGCGGCGATGATATGATCTGGAAATCGGCGGTGGGGATATCATTCTCTTTAAAAAATTGTTTTTGCAGGCCTTTGTCCTGTATCAGTCTGATAATGCGCGATTGCGGATAAACCAGTACACCTTCTTTTTCCAGCTGCTCAAGGGCATCAACATTTACCTTCTCAATCTCGATGGTTAGCAGGTCAACATTCTTACCAAAGTTGTATACGGTTTCATAATCGCCCAGTGAACCTATTGTAAATTCATCACATAGCTTGCGGCAGGGCGCTTCACGATCCGGATCAAGAATCTTTACCGTAACGTTATAATTTATAGCCTGTTGTATCAGCATACGACCTAATTGACCGCCGCCCAGGATACCTAATCTTAAATCTCCGTAAAATGCTTTCATGTTGATGTTGCAAGTTTAGCCTAAATCTTTCAAAAAGCCATAAAATGCTTAAACATCAATAGCTCATGCCTGCTTTTTTACAGTTAAATAATAAAAAACGGAGTGAACAATCAGAAAAACAACACCTGTAATCAGATAAACTACTTTGTATGATGGTTGTAATTTAAGACATACGGTAGTAATAATAAAAATTACCGGTCCCGAGAAATATAACAGCAAACGCACCGGTAAATTACGCCAATAAAGTGGATTGACCAGGAACAATGATGGTAATGYCATGATGAACACAATAATGTTCAGGAAAAATACACCCTCCATAATTGGCGATATAACATGGCTGTAATCAATATCCTTTTGCGTAGCGGCAAAGTATATGCAGCTTGCAGCTACCGAGATGATAAGTGAAAACAGAAAGCCTTTAAAAAGTTGTTTTGTACGTTCCTTCATGGTGTGTTGCTAAATAAAAAACAGACCGACTTTTTGGCCGGGTTGTTCTTGGTACAAAGAAACAGATCAAACCTCAAAAAGCCTTAATCCTAATGTCACAAATTGAGTGACATT
>NZ_JBFUJG010000216.1:0-5762 GCF_056401495.1 Mucilaginibacter sp. P4_E8 | reverse complement strand
GTTTAGGGTTACTATAATAAGCAGGCAAGCTATCGGTTGCCGCAGTAAAAGGATCTTTTTTAATTTCATATTAATCATTGAGAGCTGCAAGCATCCTCACCGAAAATAAAAGCGGATGATTGGTTCATATCAAAAGTACAATGCTGCGCAAATAAGAATGACCAAGAATCGATAAATAGCCCCTTTGAATCGATTAAGTGGGTTACCACTGCTGCAGGAATGACAGGGGTTTTACATATCCAAATTTAGTTTCAATGGCCCCTGGCCTTACATTAACGGCTTTTTGATAATATGATTGTGAAGCTGTTTAATTTTTGTTAAGATAATGCAACCAATTGTGTATTAACCCCGTAACTATTGCAGGCCGGTAAGCCGGCAGCACAAATAAACAATTGGCGGCTTTTGCGGGGAGCAGTATCATTTTATAATAGTTAAACTACCTGACATAACACTTCTTTTGTTTTTAAGATTTGGACAGGATGATGTTAAAAATTAATATGATGACGGTTTAATTGATGAGGTGATATCGTTTTTCTCAATATATTTATGCCCTGTATTGATACCAGACATAACCGATCCAAGTTATAGAAGTGACTATCGCAGGAAAAATTAAAGACTTGGCATATTATTGATGAATAAAAAACTAATAAAACGTGGAACGGCATCAAAAAACCTTTATCGCCTGTTTATTATCTTTTTGCTTTTTACCTTCCTGATTACTGCCGGCTCATTGGTCTTAAAGTATTCCATTGTACAAAAGCTTGACAAATTAAGCAGCCAGTTTAGTGAGCCATCCAAAACACAGGACATCAGCAATATCCTTTTGGATTTGAACAGGGCCGAAAACGATTTTCAGCAGGCCGGTTTATATGGACACAGTGACAAGCTGGAAGACTATAAACTCAAACTCAAAAGCATCTTTAGCCGGATAGAATCCGTATTAAGAGAATACCAGGCGGATAGCGCTAAATACTTCCCCGGGAGCGAACAGCATATTTCAGAATCATTTGAAAAAAAGCAGCTGCTCTCTCAAAAGGTATTTGTGTTGCGGCATGATTTCGACTCCCTTTTGAGAGTAACTACCATAGAAAGTATTAATGCTGCAGTGCCCGGGAATTTGACCAGGGCTACTTACTTTAAACAGAGTATAAAAGAAAAGTACTCGGCAGATACTACAGTAAGCGTCAATAACAAAGGGAAAAAGAATGGATTATTTAGGCGTTTAAAGGATGCTATTACTAACAAAAACCAGGCTACGGTCAAAACTTTAACCATTAGGAGGGAAAAACAAGTCAGGGATTCGGTTATCCGGTCCCTTAACAGGAAACATGGGGAAGTTATTGGGAAATTATTGCAAGAATTAAATCAGAAAAATAGTCGGCTTGTTCAATCAAATAAACAATTAATAGCAGCCAACCTTAGCCTGGTTACGCAACTACACGATCTTTTACAACAGTTAAGGGATATTGATTTAGGCCTATGGGAAAAAGGCAGGAGCGAAATACTGAAACAATACCAGGCAGCTACCAGTGAAATGAATAAGTTCACGGGAATAGCCATAAGCATGGTACTGATCTTTATTATCTTACTCATTATATACATTCGTAAGGCCCGGGTGGCTGAACAAAATTATTTAGCGGAGAATGAGAGAGCGGTTATGCTTGCGGGTCAGAAATCAGAAATACTGGCAACAATGAGCCATGAAATACGAAACCCGCTAACGGTAATTACCGGTACTATTTATATGCTCAATAAAACCGTGCTTTCTGAAGATCAGCAAAAAAAACTGGCCTCTATTAACCTTTCCTCAACAATGCTGATAGAAACGGTTAATAATATTCTGGATGCCGGAAAAATGGATCATCAGCAAACCGGTGTTCTTACGCTGGTTACTTTTGATCCCTGTCATGAAATTGGGGAAGCAGTGGAAACGATGAAGTTTATGGCCGAAAAAAAAAGGGATAAAGTTAACTTCCGAATTTACAGATGAAGTAGAAATCAAAGTTAAAGGAGACGCGTTCAGGCTGAAACAGATTATGATCAATCTTTTAAGCAACGCCATCAAATATACTGACGATGGTGGGGTAACAGTCAAAACCTTTATTCGCCCGATAAATGAGCATACCGCCGAACTGGATGTAAGTATCACTGATACGGGAATAGGTATTCCAAAAGAACATCAGGCTAAATTATTTACCCGTTATTACCAGGCTAACCGTACTGACGGGAAACCGGGAACTGGTTTGGGATTATATATTTGCCGGCAACTTATCAATCTGCAGCAAGGCAGTATATATATTGACAGTGATGCAGGCAAGGGCTGTTGCATGCGGTTTACAATACCCTATCAAAAGGGTTGACCAAATGATGTAGTATAGAGGCCGTTATATTTACTAATGGCTATCATTTTTATGAAATGGGAGAAAGTTTAAATAGGGAAAAGCCGGAAATCAGGCTTCGGGCGTTCAGGGCTATTGATGAACCTGAAACCTGTGAGTTGTTTATTCAGGGCCATACTCAGGTATTAACCAGTATTGGTGTTACCAAGGTTACATCTTCTAAAAATGAATGGGCAAAAAATCCTGCTGCTTTTGTAATAATTGTAGAGTCATTAAATGGGAAAGAGGTATATGGAGGTGCAAGGGTACATGTTTCAGGGGGGACAGAGCCTTTGCCCATAGAACAGGCTACCGGTAAATTAGATCCATCGGTTTTTGAATTGGTCCGGGAATATGCTCCATATGGCACCGGGGAAATATGTGGTCTGTGGAATTCGCATGAGCTTTCGGGATATGGAATAGGAACCCCCCTGCTGATACGCACAGGTATTGCCATTTCATCCCAGATCGGCTTACAGTCACTCTTCGCGTTATGTGCTCCCTATACTGTAAAACCGGTTGTGAATTGTGGGATGGTACTCGAAGACAGTATTGGCAACAAGGGAACATTTTATTATCCGAAACTTGATCTTATTGCAACAGCCATGATTTTAAAGGATGTTGCAGTTTTAAGTAAAGCTCATGAGGAGGATAAGCTTTTGATATTTCGAATGAGAGCTAATCCTAATAATTTAAAGATACTTGAATTAAAAAATAAGAAAATAAGCATTGATTTTGAACTCCAGATTCCGAACCTTGATAAATGGAATTTATTTCAAACTATTGAATCGGCCCAAAAGACTTTTTTGAAAAGTAAAACTGACAACAACGATCCGGACTTTTTTTAAAAACTATTTATTTTTGATAAATGGTAACTTATTCAGATTCTAATCGTTAAGAATTTCTTAATCACAATACAGATGAATAACATATCAACTTTTTTGGCAGACTTTAAGAATACAAAAAATGTTTACCAGCCAATCATATTAAGACTGGATGATAAATCGGATAAAGTAACTTTTAACAGGCTATTTGAAGATGCTAAAGTTACATTTGTGTGTGACGAAATATATGGTCAGCTACAGGAACTGATCAAGTGCCGTAATCCTTCAATAAAAATTAAACAAGATGAATATCCCGAACTCATTACTAAGCATTTGGCAGGAAAAGATATTCAGGAATATGGAACATGGGTTTATTATCCATGGAATCAACAATTGGTACATCTGCTGGCCGAGGGTGAATTTGTTGAAGTTCGTACGAACAGGAATCAATATAAAATAACCAGGGCAGAACAAGATATAATACATACAAAGAAGATCGGCATTATTGGTCTTTCTGTTGGACAGTCTATAGCGCTAACATTAGCAATGGAACGGGGGTTTGGTGAACTGCGCCTTGCTGATTTTGATGAATTAGAATTAAGTAATTTAAACCGCATTCGTACCGGGGTTCGCAATATGGGACTTCCCAAAGTAGTAATCGCGGCCCGGGAAATTGCTGAAATAGATCCTTTCCTTAATGTAACCTGTTTTTTTGAAGGTTTAACTGAGGAAAATATGAATGATTTCTTTTTGAAAAATGGAAAGCTTGATCTCCTGGTGGATGAATGCGATGGGCTTGATATAAAAATAATGTCGCGTTTCAAGGCAAGAGCGCTTAAAATACCGGTAGTGATGGATACCAGTGACCGGGGGATGCTGGATGTAGAACGGTTTGACCTGGAACCAGACCGGCCTATATTACATGGAACAGTAGAAGATGTAGATCCTGAAAGTATAAAAGGATTAACTAATGAAGAAAAAATACCCCTTGTTTTACAAATGCTGGGTATTGAAAATGTGTCGTTACGAATAAAGGCTTCCATGATAGAGGTTGAACAAACCATAAATACCTGGCCGCAGCTGGCAAGCTCTGTTGCGTTGGGTGGAGCCGTAGGGGCTGACGTTTGCAGGCGTATTCTATTGAATCAGTTTCACGATTCAGGAAGATACTATATTGATCTGGATGAGATAGTGAGTGATAAGGTACCTGAACCATTTATTTCACAAGTACCTGTTAATCCTTTTTTACCGCTCCATGCAGACGAAATGCGTTTATTAGTTAATAAGTATCAGGCAGAAAATAAAGCTGATACCATAGCTCCTGATCATGATGTAATACATGAATTGGTTACTGCTGCCTGTGCCGCCCCTTCAACAGGGAATGACCAGCCCTGGAAATGGTTGTATCGTGATGGGATCTTATTTCTTTATCATGACCAATACCGCTCTTTTTCTTTTGGTGATTTTCAGAAAAGCGCTTCATTTATTTCTTTTGGTGCTGCATATGAAAATTTGTATATCCATGCGCTGAGTAAAGGGATAGAACCATTTTATGAATTTTTGCCCGATATTGAAAATGAAAAATTAGTGGCGGCTATTCGTTTCAAAAAAGCTGGAAATAAGTTGAATCCTGAATTGATTAATCTCGACAAAGCCATTTTTAAACGCCACACCAATAGGAACCCGTCACCAAAAACGGAACTTTCGTTAAGTGTTTTTCAAAAGCTGGCAGCTATTACCGAATCAATTCAGGGAGCAAGATTTCAATATTTTACAGATGAGCATGAATTAAAAGAATTGGGGGATATTATTGGTGCATGTGACAGGGCGCGGCTTTTAAATCCGGCCGGACATCATGATTTTATTAATCATGAAATGAGATGGACCTCCGAAGAAGCAAAAATTAAAAAAGATGGCATCGATGTAAAAACCCTGGGCTTTACTAATTCCCAATTGGCAGCTTTAAACATCATTAGGGACGAAAGTGTGATCAGAACCATTAATAAGCTAAAGGGAGGATACGGATTTGATTCTCTTGCAAAAAAAATCGTGAAAACAGCATCGGCACTATGTATGATTACTTTGCCGAAATACGATCTGATGAATTTTTTTGAAGGCGGACGTGCTATGGAGCGATTCTGGTTAGAAGCTACTAATCTTAATCTGGCCGTACATCCGGTAATTTCTCCGTTTTATTTGTTTTCAAGAATATTACATGGCAAGGGCGAAGGTTTAGATACCGAAACTATTCAGGAGCTTATGGGTTTAAGAAAAAAAATGGATGAAATTGCTGTGTTAGGAAATGACCGTGCTGAGGTGTTTTTTACTAAGATTGCCGTAGCCGAAGAACCTGCATTAAAAGCTTATAGATTACCAATAGACGAAGTATTAATGTTAGATTAGTATTAAATTTCTGTACCAATTTATAATTGACCATCCGGCCTAAATCTTTTACCAGTTAATATGAACAGGTTTTATCTCCTACTTTTATTTCTTCAAGTCCTTGTTTTACCAAAAGGATTTGCACAAAAAATAATTGTTTTTAAGGGAGATAATATGG
>NZ_JBFUJG010000215.1:0-5791 GCF_056401495.1 Mucilaginibacter sp. P4_E8 | reverse complement strand
TTCGGCAGTTGAAGCTTTTAAATATTATGCCAAAGGTTCATCAACGCTTACAACATTGTTCACACATGATAATTTAGATKGTCAGTCGGTATTGCCCAGACTTTCACATACAGCCAGTTCACCTGCTCAGGGAACATTTAATCCCACTGGGTCTTTTGGAATGAAGATAGGAAGTTCATACTCTGACAGGACAAAAAACTTTAACGGACTTATCGGCATCAGATTTTTAAAAGTGATGAACGCCGCCGGGAATATTGTGCCCAACGCTTATATTATGGACTGTGATTACCTCGGTACCTCGGCTACCAATTATGATTACCAGGACAATATATATTATGTTGAAAATATAAAACCAGATTCGGGCTCAGTACATTATTCAGACCTGGCCGCTACTCCAACATCGGCTATAAACTTTAATCCAACCCTTACAGGAGCGTCCGCATCGGTCACAATTTCTGTAAAAAATATGGGAGTAGCTTACCCTGATGGCACCAATGATTCGCCCATACAACTAAAGGGCATAACAATTGCAGGGCCAAATGCCAGTGAGTTTAGCGTAACTGCACTGCAAACATCAACCCTTGCCGTACAGGCAATGACGCCTTTAACTGTAAAGTTTACACCGGCTTCGGTGGGTATTAAAAATGCGGCTCTGCTGGTAAATTATAATAGCGCGTCGGCACCACTTCGCATTCCTCTTTACGGTATTGGCAATAGCAGCACCAGTACTGTGAATGTTATTAAACGGATAAAAGGTGGGGCAGATGCAAATGTAACTATAGCTAACAATTTATATGAGTCTGACAAAAACTATCGTAAAGGATCTATTAAACTGGATCAACAGGGGGTGAAAACTAATGTTGCCGGTACTGATATTGATTCATTATATGTTACTTATTTATCTGCAGCGACAGATCTTGCTGAAACAAGGTATGAAATACCGCTTTCAAATGGCAACTACCTGGTTAGAATGCATTTTGCTGAAAATTATTGGACTGTCCCGGGAGCAAGAATTTTTAGTGCATTTATAGAAAATCAGGGGGTACTTACCAATTTTGATATTTTTAGTGAGGTAGGCTATAGGGCCGCTTTAGTAAAAGATTTTAGCACTACTGTAAATGATGGTGTTTTAACTATAAAATTTAATCCTACTGCTAACCGGGTTGGAATTGCGGGATTAGAGTTATTTCAAATTTCAAACACATCCTCACTGACATCAACATTAAGTATTAACAAATTAGCCGAGAGCAAAAAGAAAATAACTGTTTACCCCAATCCAAACACGGGGAATAGTTTTTATTTAAATGCCAGCAATTTTGGTAAGCGCGAAAGTGTAGTGTTATCCATTAGTAATATGTTTGGGAAATTAATACGAACTGAGAAATTTATGACCGATGATATGGGAGCTGCCAATTTATATATCAGCCTGTTTAACAAATTAGACAAAGGTGTTTACATCATAAATGCCACATCATTCTCAGGAAATTTATTTTCAAAATTACTCGTTGAATGAGGTAATTTCTCACTTTTCTCACCCACTACACAGAGTTTTACATAAATGTATCAACACCAAAATTCGGAAGGTATTCTTTAATATTTTAATAATATTTGTTTGAGTTCAATGAAAATAGCAGTGCTAAACAGCGATAATTTTCCATTGCTAACAATTTGGTTGAAAAAACACATACACTGTAAGTGAAAGGGCGAAGCTTTGTCACCGAGTCAAAATACTACACGATAACACGGCCTTCCCAACCACATTTTACTAACTGAAAACGGCTATCTAAGGGAACCAATACTATAATCATTAAAAGCACCTAATAATTCACCTTAATTTATATGAAAAAGTTATATTTTCCGGTATCCCTATCATGTGTGGTCATTATGCTATTCCTGATGTGCTCTTGCGGCAATACCAAGAAACTCAGATACTTTCAGGATATTTCTGAGGCAAACACTGCTGCTCCGCTGGCATTGGCCTCCTATAATGAAGCTACTATTCAACCTGATGATATTTTGGCTATAAATGTTAATACAACCGATCCTGCTGCTACTATAAGTATCAACAGCAGAAACGGGGTTTATGTAAATAGCAGCAGTCCGCAATCCGGATCTGCAAATCCTTTGTCCGGGTACCTGGTTAGTAAAGACGGTGAAGTTGAGATACCTGTATTAGGGAAAATTAAATTAGCAGGCTTAACCACAGTACAGGCCAGGGCCGTAGTCAGAGAAAAAGCGGTAAAATCATTCAATGACCCGGTTGTGGATGTAAGGTTTACAAATTTCAGGGTTACCGTACTGGGAGAAGTGAACCATCCGGCTTCTTACATTCTTCCAAATGAGCAGGTAACGTTACTGGATGCCATTGGATATGCGGGGGATTTAACAATTTACGGGCGCCGTACAAATATATTACTTATACGTAAAAGCCCCGATGGAAGAAACTTCTCGGTAAAACTCGACATGACGAAAAAGGATTTGCTTAATTCTCCCTATTTCTACCTGAAGCAAAACGACGTTGTATATGTTGAGCCATTGAAAACTAAGGTTTTAAATAATGATAATAACCTTGTCAAATACCTTTCACTCGCAGCAACATTATTTACAGCTGTGATCTTAGCTAAGCGGTATTGGTAGCGGAGTTTAAAATGGCATTAAAACGCCATGCCCGTACCGATTGAATATACCGTAAAAATGATATTGAAAATCTATCTCAAAAGGAAAACATTATGAATTTTAAGAGCATTCTGTTACAATTTAAAACTTACTGGTATTTATTTGCAATAAGCCTTGTACTATGTATAGGGCTGGCTTACGTTTATAACACTTATGCCACAAAGCAATATCTTATTAGCAGTTCATTGCTTTTGCAACAGGAACCCAATAATCCCGACGCTTCTTCGACCTACGCAAATGGTGGGGTTTCATCTGTATTAAACATTAATGAGCTTATAAAAAATGAAGGTGACGTATTAAGATCGCGCAACCTCATAAAAGAGGTGGTGCAAAACATGCACCTAAATATCAAGTTGTTTTTAAACAGTGGTTTTCTGGCATCTGAAATATATAGTGCGGCACCCTTTAATGTTGAAATACTCCATACCAAGGTAGATTCGCTTAGAAGGCGCGAATACGTAATTGACGTAATAAATAACAATACGGTACACATTGTTAACGAAGATGAAAACATTGACCGTAGTGTTAAATTTGGTGAACAGATAAATCTTCCACAGTATAATATCAGGATTGTAAGGCGACCAGGTGTACCAATTTATCAGCAAACATATTCCACACAAATCGCATCTGAAGATGACGCGATATCTGATATAATTAAAAATTACGATGCGGAATTTACAGATAAAGGTACCACAACTATGGCTTTAACTTTATATTACCCTAACTCCGAAAAGGGTGAGTTGATACTGCAAAATTTGATGAATCAGTATCTGAAAGATAATATAGAGCACAAGAAAAATGTGATCGATAGCACGATCAATTTTATTAATAGTCGTTTAGCCGTAGTTGGTGATGAATTAACTAACGTAGAAAAAAAGTACCAAGATTACCGCAGTAGTAATAATATCACCGATATTGAGGAGCAGGCAAAAGTATTGGTAGGTAATGCAAGTGAGAATGATAACAAATACCAGCAACAGCAAATTCAGCTTTCAATTATAAATGATCTTAAAGAGCGGTTAAATGACCCTGAAAACGTTCAGGTTATCCCCAGTTCATTAAATATCCAGAATGCATCTTTTGCCGCAAGTCTTAGTCAGTATAATGAACTGTTAAATCAAAGGGCAAAACAAAAACTATCTTATACAGAAACCAATCCGGTAATTGTTAATTTAGATCAGCAAATAGAAGTAGTACGGCATAATTTACTGCAAAGTATAGACAGCTACAAAAACGAGATGGAGCTGAGCAGTAGCGGAATAAATAAGCAAACGAATGTTTTGAGCAACTCTATAAGGAGTGTGCCGGGTAAACAGCGTGCCATCATGAACTATTCACGGCAACAAGAGCTTAAACAGCAGTTATATGTGTATTTGCTACAAAAAAGAGAAGAAACATCAATGGCTAAGGCTGCCGATATGCCTTATTCCAGAATAATTGATAACGCCAAAAGTACCAAGGAGCCGGCAAAACCCATAAAGTCTATTATATACATCATGTCGTTCTTTTTAGGATTGATCATACCCTTTGGTATGGTGAACACCAAAAAAATGATGGAATCTAAAATAAGTTCTGAAGATGACATTGAGAAACAAACCAATGTAACTATTATCGGGAAAATAGGGCATCAATCATCCAGGGAAAAATCAAGAGCCGATATCTTTTCCAGGTCACAGGTAACAGAAAGTTTGCGAACATTACGAACAAAACTCAGAAACATACTTATTGATGGGCAACCAAATGTTATTATGATTACCTCCAGTATTAATGGTGAGGGTAAAACTTTTTTAACGCGAAACTTAGGAAATACCTTAGCTATGACCGGCAAAAAAGTAGTACTGATTGAGCTTGACCTGCGTAAACCTAAGTTATCCCAAACTTTGGGGATAAATAATGAGGATTTTGGTTTCTCAAATTATGTTCTGGAAAATTTAGATACAAAAAGCCTGATTAAGCCCAGCTTATTTCATGCAAATTGTTTTGTAATTACTTCCGGACCGGTTGTAGCCAACGCCAGCGAATTATTGCTTAATGATAAACTGAGCCATATGATTGAGGATCTGAAAAAAACATTTGATTATATCATCATTGACAGTTCGCCGGTGGGCCTGGTTTCAGACGCTTTGATTATTCAAAAGCATGTTGATATCACGATTTATGTTTGCAGGCATAATTATACAGATAAGGCACAAATTGAAATTATCAATGAAATCAGAACAAAAGATAATGTAGATAATTTATACCTGGTTATCAATGACGTTAATTTTTCAAAGTCGGGATATTTTGGTTATGGGTATGGTATAGGATACGGTACAGAAAGGTAAATCTTAAACTGCAAGTAATTGCATTCATGTCCCAAAACCGGTTATTGTAATATCTGCTTTTTTTTAATCTAAATATGATACATAGCCAAACATTGTATAGTCCGGTTCAGGATACCGGGACATTTGTCAGAAGATATGTAAATATCATGATGCTGTTTTTTCCGCTTACTTCGTTTGTACTTGTTCCTTCAATACCAGGTACAACAATTATCGCGGTGCTGTCGGGGTTGTTATTTTTAATCATCCCGCTATCCCCATTAAAAGAAGAAAAAAGACAGTTTTTCCTGGAGCTTACCTACTTTTTTTGCATCATAATTTTTTTAAGCGTAGGATCTCAGTTCATTAACCTGGTGAGCAATTTAAAGCTTGGAAACGATTTGATATTGATTAACAAAGGTGATTATACAAAAACATTTTATCGTATCTCACACATAACGCAGTCATTGTCTCTCATCGCTGGATTTATAATATATGGTTACATTAAGTATTTTGCCGATGAAACCACTATTAAGTACATTTACTGGGGACTTCGTTTGCTATGCTTCTATGCCTTGTATGAATTTATTTTATACGCGGTAACCGGTATAAACGGAGATTTCATGGCAAACCGTACCGTAGGATACGAAAGCAGATCTGCTTCATTATTTCAAACGTTTAGTTTAGGAGGAATTAGTTTACTGCGCCTAAAAGGTTATACCGGAGAACCTTCCATGTTTGTTTTTACCGTATTTCCGTTTTGGGTTGTAACATTTGCACTAAAAAGACGCTTTGATATGTATCTGCTGTTAGGT
>NZ_JBFUJG010000214.1:0-5912 GCF_056401495.1 Mucilaginibacter sp. P4_E8 | reverse complement strand
CCTCAGTACAATGGCACATTTTATGAAAAGGTTAATACTTAAAAGTAACTTACCGGCAAATTATATTTAATTACCCTCGAACGCTACTGACTATCGGGATTGTCTTGCTAGTTGGCTATTAGTTTCATTTGAATTTCACTCCTTATAAATCAATCACAAATGTGGAGTGGAATAATATTGCGCAAAATATTGAAATAACGGATAATAAATAATCAAACCTACCCAAATGAAAATTTTTTCAGCTTTTTTAATAACAATCGTTTCGTTACTAGTATGGAATTCATCCATTGCTCAAAACAGTGCAGGTAAAATTTCGGGGCAATTAACGAGCACCGATAAAAGGCCAATAGACGGAGCGACTGTATTATTACTTAAAGCTAAAGATTCCTCTTTAGTAAAAACAGCAATAACTAATGCCTCTGGTAGTTTCGGTTTTGAAGGTGTTAATTCTGGTCAATATGAAATAGCCGTAACCTTTATAGGATTTGAAAAATATCGAAGTCAGATGCTTTTGTTAGACGAACAGCATAGCGATGTCGTACTCCCAGCAATTACTCTCCATCAAGTGGGTAAAATGCTTAACGAAGTTTCCGTTAAAGGACATAAGTCATTCATTGAAAATAGGATCGATCGCGTAGTCGTTAATATTGCTGGAAATCCGGCGACTGCCGGCTCTAATGCATTGGATGCTTTAGGAATTGCGCCGGGCGTGCTTGTAAGCCCAGATGGAGATATCCGACTAAACGGAAAGTCAGGAGCTACCGTCTACATTGATGATAAGCCCACCTATTTGAACGGAACAGAATTAGCTAACTATCTGCGATCCTTACCAGCCTCTTTACTTGATAAATTGGAAGTTCTGTCTAATCCACCCGCTAAATATGACGCCTCTGGAAATGCGGGGATTATCATAATTAGGCTGAAAAAGAATAAACAATCAGGATTCAATGGGAGCGTAAACGCGAGCTATGGCCAGGGTATTTATGGGAGAACATCGGAATCTGTAAATTTCAACTATCGTGAAAATAAATTGAATATTTTCGGTAGCGCAGGTTATTCTACAACGAAGAAAAAACAAACATCTGATTTCGACTACAAATACAAAAATCCTGATGGCTCCATCAATTCGACATTGTTAACAAATTCCATAAATATCAACAATAACAAGTCGGCAAACCTACGTTTGGGCATCGATTATGCAGCTTCAAAAAATACAACATTTGGTCTGCTATTGAACGGAATCATCAGTACCATACCTAATAAAAATGATATCAAAAGTTCTATTTTAAATAAGAATTTCGGTATTGACTCCAGTATTATAGCTAACAATACCAGCAAGAATAAAAAACAAAATGGCATTATTAACTTAAATTTTGATCATAAATTTGATACACTAGGAACGTCAATAACAGCTAACCTTGATTATCTCAGGTATCATTCCACCAACGATCAGACGTTTCGAAACGATATTTATGACCCCAATAATGCGCTTGCAAACCAGGAACTATTATTGGCTAATTTGCCTGCGAATATTGATATTTATTCCGTCGGAACGGATTTTACACACCCTTTTAAACATGGTAGATTTGATGCTGGTCTAAAAACGAATTTTAGCAGAACAGACAATCAAGCTTTTTATTTTAACATTATAGATGAACAATCAATTCCAGATTACACTAAGACCAATGCAATTTTATATAAAGAGAATATAAATTCTGCGTATTTTAACTATAATCAAAGTTTCAAAAGGTTTGAAATACAAGCAGGYCTTCGCATGGAAAATACAAATACCAATGGCCATCAATTAGGTAATGCGGTTACGCGAGATTCAACATTTAAAAGAAATTTTACTAATATATTTCCAACCTTGTTTGTTTCTTATAAACTAGATTCTACAGGTATAAATCAATTGGTTTTTTCTTATGGAAGAAGAATCCGGCGACCATTTTATCAAGATCTTAACCCTTTTTTGTTCTTTATTGACAAGTTTACTTATAGTGCCGGTAATCCTTATTTGAAACCATCTTTATCTGATAATTATGAATTAGCTTATCGTTTTAAAGATATCTTCTCGTTTAAGGTCATTCGTTCCGTCGCTAATGATTTCTTTTACAAAACTACTGAAAGAACGGGCGATGTTTTTACCAGCCGACCTGCAAATATTGGCCGGTATGTTGTAAGTGGGATTAACATAAACGCCAATGTTCCGGTCACCAAATGGTATAGCATTAACCTTTTCACTGAAGTTGTGAACGATAGTTATAAAGGAAATCTATACCAAAGTAAACTTGATACCAATGCATATGCCTATGATGTGACCTTAAGGCATCAATTTAATTTCAACCATGGCTGGACTGTTCAGCTAAGTACCTTTTATCGGTCAAAAAGGGTCGAAATACAAAACGTGATCGATCCATACGGGTTTTTGGATATTGGGATTAATAAAAAATTACTTAAGGATAAAGGGACATTATCTCTGTATGCTAAAGATGTGCTGAGGACATTAAAACTAAACCAAACCATTACGAACGTGGCGCAAGCCGCAGTTAGTTCAAGACAAATATTTGATAGCCGCGCGATAAATTTATCTTTTACCTACAATTTCGGAAGTAATAAGAATTCGAATAGAAGAAGGAATACAAACAGTATTGATTCAGAAAAACAAAGAATTAATGATCAATAAGCCGTCAGGAAATTTACTGTTTTCTAAATTTAATGGGGATTTGGATGTCGTTAATTTGAATTCCGACTGCACTCATTTAGAAAACACTTAATCGCTTACCTCGTTTGGAAGACTATTTTTGGGGCTTTTTTGATACGACCGTAAAAATTGTATTGCAAGAAGCTTCAAGACCGCCGTTTCCTGAATTCAATCGATGTTTGACAAATCGGCCGGCAATTGTCGAGTGCGGGCTCATGCAAAATTTTGCACGGCCAACAAATTCCCGCGCACAACCCTTCCATCAAGCTATAGTTAATTTATGAAAATATTTAAGGCATTGATTTCAATAGAAATCTTAATTGGGCTGATCTGGATATTAAATTCTAAAATCGGGCGGACACCCGCATTTGGTAAACTGTTTAGTCCAACAACTGGTTTTTGGTACAATATAGAAGCTAAGGATATTGATTCACTTACTTCAACCGATATGCTGAACATTCATCAGACAGTAACGATCAGATACGATTCCACCGCTGTTCCACACGTGTTTGCAGCTAACGATTATGAGTTATATTTCTCACAAGGCTATATTACAGCAAAGGATCGGTTGTGGCAGATGGACCTTGAGGCAAGGACCGCAGCGGGTAATCTGGCTGAGGCGCTGGGCCCCCGTGCGCTTCAACAGGATCGTTATTTTAGGAATAAAGGATTACTTGTCGCTGCTGAGAAATCTTTGAAAATTATGGAAAAAGATCCCGTAATGAAAGTTGTTTTAAATGCATACGCTGATGGTGTGAATGCCTACGTACATCAACTCAAAATTACTGATTATCCCATTGAGTTTAAGATATTCAATTACGCGCCTGATAATTGGACGCCAGTAAAATCTATTTTGGTATTTAAACTGATGGCGGAAACCTTATCCGGCGGCTCAGATGATTTCGCCATGAGCAATACACTTGATCATTTTGGCGATCATGTTATGAAAGAGTTATTCCCAGACTCATCGTTTCTCGAAGATCCGGTTATGCCAAGGGGTACAAGCTGGCCTTTTCGCAGCAAAGCAAAGAATTCTTATTTAATGAAGCCGGACACCGACATACCTTCACAATCAGATAGTAACCTTACTAAATCAAAAATCCCCGGCATTGGTAGTAATAACTGGGCCGTAGCTGGGACAAAAACAAAAAGTGGTTTTCCAATTCTTGCTAACGATCCTCATCTGTCGTTAAGTATGCCATCAATTTGGTATCAAATTCAATTAGTTACCAACGAATTAAATGTGTACGGCGTAAGTATTCCTGGAATACCGTGCGTTATTATTGGATTTAATCAAAAAGTAGCCTGGGGACTAACGAATGCTGAAGCTGATTTGGTAGATTGGTACAGTGTTCGCTTTAATGACCGAAGTAAAACAAAATATTGGTATAAGAATAAGTGGAATCTGATTTCCAGACATTTGGAAGAGTATAAGATTAGAGGTGAAAAATCGATAGTTGACACTGTTTTATATACCCATCAGGGGCCGATCATGGATCGGGAAAATGATATGAAGGATGGTGGTGCCCCGGAAAGCGTTATAAGAGGTTTTGCGTTACACTGGACCGCAGACGAACCTTCAGAGGAGATCAAAACTTTTTATTTATTGAATCGTGCCATGAATTTTGATGATTATCGAACGGCGTTGACATATTATGGATCGCCCCCTCAGAATTTTATTTTCGCTTCACAAAATAATGATATAGCTATCACTTCCGGCGGTAAATATCCGTTAAGATTTAGGGATCAGGGAAAATTCGTCCTAGATGGATCTGAACCAGCAAATGATTGGCATGGATGGATTCCCGCAGCACAAAACCCCTTTGTCAAAAATCCTCTAAGAGGCTTTGTTAGTTCCGCAAACCAATCTGCGACAGACAGTACTTATCCTTATTATTTAAGCTGGGAGTTTGGTTCGGCAGAAAGAGCACATCGAATAAATAGCAAACTACAAGGTATGAGGTTAGCAACGACGGATACGTTTCGTGAGTTACAAAACGATAATTATAGTGTATTATCAGACCAAGTGCTAACGATAATGCTGTCAAATTTAAATGAAGTTAACCTCGAGCGACACAAAAATGCCATCGGGTTTTTAAAGACATGGGATCATCAATATAATGCCAACTCAATTGGTGCGAAAATATTTGACCTTTGGTGGAATATTTTCTATGATGATATATGGCGGGATGACTTTGGTAGAAAAAATTTAGGGCTCCGCTGGCCTACAAGAGATAGAACGGTAAAGCTATTTTTGGAGGAACCATCATCGCATTGGTTTGACGATCTTCGAACGCCTCAAAAAGAAAATTCTAGAGACATTCTTAATAGATCGTTCCATGAAACTATTGATAGTCTGAGAAGCGAGTATGGGCCAATTGGTAAAAATTGGTGTTGGGGTGCTTCTAGAAAACTATATCTATCACACATGGCAAATGTTCCAGCTTTTAATATTGGACCCTTCTCAGCGGGAGGTAGTGCGTCATCAATTGATGCTTTGACGGAACGAACGGGGCCTTCGTGGAGAATGGTTGTTGAGCTTGGCCCTGAAGTTCATGGCTATGGTGTGTTTCCAGGTGGCGAATCAGGTAATCCTGGCAGTAAATATTATGATAACTTTTTTGCAAGTTGGAAGTCTGGTCAGTTAAGAAAACTGATCTTCTTAAAATCAAAGAATGACTATCCTAACATTATCTATAAAACTTTATTAATTAAATGATATGCTATTCTTAATAATTTTGGCACTTGGGGTAGGCTCACTGTTCATCAATGTGTGGTGGATTATATGTCCCTTCGCGTTACTGGCAGGTGCTTATTTCGGAAAATCATCCAAACATTCGTTTTGGTCGGCATTTATATCCAATTCACTAATTTGGCTTACGATTCCGGTTTTAAAGATCATCAAAGGAAATGTGATTTTGCTGCAAAAGATGGCAGAGATGTTTTTTTTGCCTCACTGGTCATTTCTGGTAGTCATCGCAGTTTTCATAGGAGGTTTATTGAGTGCTCTAAGCGCTTTATCAGGTTATTTGATTAAAAATTTCATTTTCGATAAATATTTTAATGATAGCGATCAGCTCGAAAAGTAATAGTGTTACTTATATACAGCTATTTCATTATTCGTACGGCCAGTCTCCCTCTCCGCCATATGATTAACAAAGTGCCAATTCAAACAAACTTAATTTTTATCTTAAAATCCCCATGTATGAAC
>NZ_JBFUJG010000213.1:0-5967 GCF_056401495.1 Mucilaginibacter sp. P4_E8 | reverse complement strand
ATTTTCAAGTAATGTGGCGGGAAATCAAAGTCTAGATGCTAATTTTAAAAATATTGCTAAGCTTAATCAGAATATCAAATGGGATAACTCTCACAGTTTTCAGTTAGAGTATGATCTTAGCAGCCCGTTAAATCTCTTTTATAAAACGTATGATTTAAATATACAATCCAGCTTAGTTGGCGGCATAGATATTATCCTAGATAAAAAAAGTGAACAAGGACAGGATGGTATGATTTATACATCAAAATGACATGAAAATTCTAATAGTCTTTGTTTTGATTTTTTTTTCATGTGGTTACAACCAACATAAATATATATCCAAAGGAAAATATGCTAATGCCTTAGATACAACAAAGAATTTAATTAACTGGTACGATTTCTACGTAAAATCATCTTCAAAGAAAAAAATTGAACTAATTGAGATTGACAATCCGGTAGATATTGGTAATAAATCTTATTTTGAATTTCAAGATGTAGTCGACTACTATAAGAAAAATTATACTTCAAAAGAATTAGATGATTTTATAAAGGTTAATCAGGAAAGAACATTGCTTCTTAACAGAACATTAGAAATTAGAAACACATTATATTTAGTAGAACCGAAATCAGCTCCAGAGAATTTCAAGAAAGAAAGTATAGAACAAAACTACTTATTTTATTATTATAATAAATCTTTATGTTATTTTGGTAATGATATCCTTAGCAACGTTGCATGCGTTGAAAAGTTAGAAAAAACCATTTTAATAGATTTGTATAGCGCCAATAGTTCAATTGAGAATTTAATTTTTTCTAACCATTATAATTCGAGAGAGAATGATAGTACATTGGTTCCTGAGGGAATGAAAAAATTAGTATCAGAAGCTCTTAGACGATCGGAGTCCTCATTAAGCGCGACGAATTATGAAAAGGTAAAACACTTCTCAATATCTTATGAAAAGAGTAATACAACACTTTGGGTCAGAACTGCTGGAAGTACTATTTATATTTCACCATTTATAGTTAGAGCTGCGTTTTTATATACTATCAATAATGATGTAAAAAATGCTTTTGATTATTTCTATTCACGAAAAGACAATTTGGAATCTTTATTGAAAGGGCAAAGAACTATTGCAGATATAAGGGATGTAAATAATATAATTATTAATCGATTCATGCGATCATTTTATTTTATTTTGGGGCATGAACTTGCACATGTTTATCTTGAAAATAGGTCAAGCGATATTTTAACGGAAAAACTTTGTGATTGCTACTCCTACAAAAATCTTGAAAACAAAAATTTGGGTGTTTATACAACAGTTTTACAAAGTGCAATTCAAAATGGATATGCAGGCCTTTGGGGGGTAACTAGTGTTGGCGATTTTCAGCAAAGATTTAGTTATTTAAAGACTTTAGAATCTGATATATCAAATATGAATTGTAAATAATATTTATAAATCGAATCTTATATCTCGACAAATTATTTAGTGGGTTGTTACGTTGTTGGGCGTGAAAAAACGTCAATTTTACATAAAGGTTCATTTAAAGACAGTAGACAGATATAGCATTTAAACCTTCATCAACCACTTTCTTTTTTCCTATTTTTATAACAATCTTACTTATATAAGGGTACTTATAAAATCTCTCAAAAAATAGGAAAGTGTTACTTACAAGTCTTACCTTATAATAAGTCAAGGTAAAAAGTCATTAACCCAATCAAACAACGATTTCTGGCATTTAATGGATTTGCTACACTTGATATTAAGGGTGTTAATAACCCTCTTTTTTGAAAAAGTGTAGCAATAGATTAATTAATTTTAAGATTTTAATTACCACAATAAAACATACTTTCTCAATTTCGTGAATCGAAACTGATAGCTGCACATTTCTAAAATATCCTGTATAGGTATATAGAAAGTAAATTTAAAATGTGCTACTTTCGAATGCACAACAACCTTATGAAATCATCATCGGAACTCAAATTTGACATCATCGTTAAAGATGTCTTTCATTCAACTCTAAAACCACTTGGATATAAAAAACGAGGTAACAACTTCTACATTGAAACGAATGGCATAGGAAAGATTATAAACCTCCAAAAGAGCACTTTCAATTCCAAGGATCATATATCATTTACGATTAATACCGGCGTATTCTCTCCTGAATACTGGCAACACTATTATAACTTTCATGATAAGCCTATTCCTGCCTTTCCTACTGAACCAGAGTGCATATTAAGACGTCGAATCGGAAGGCTCTTAAATACAAGAGATACTTGGTATGAGATAAAAGAAAACACAGATATTGGGGAAGCAAAATCGATACAGGATTACAACCTCAATTCGGTCATCTTGCCGTACTTCAACAACATCAATTCAGACGAAGGTATATTACGAGAAATTGATAAAGGTAATGCATTATCACTTTCTCCGGTTGCTAAACTATTTATGTTAGGGAAGTTAAAGCGCTATAAAGAATTCAACCTTGAATATAAGCAGCTTTTAAACAGAACAACTATGAATAGCCTAGAAGGACCGATAAAGGAAATAGCTAATAGGTTTAATATTGAAGTAGGTGAATAGAAAGGAAGATTGAGATAATAATTATTCAGCAAATTTAAGTGGGAGTCTGGAATACAAGGCAAGGAATTTCCGGCATAAACACAATCCTACACACTACCTTACATTTATTCCGTTCCTCCTTGCATTTAATTCAGCCTTGCACTTGTTGGGGCACCATAATTATTTATTCACTTAACAATTAAGATTATGGAAATGCAAAACATGCTTCAATGTGCAGAAATTCAGTTGACCTACAGGCCAGTTATTAAGGCTCAACATAGACTCAAAGTTGAAACGGGTAGACAAGCTTATGAGTTACTATTATCGTCCTGGGATAAAGGTAATATCGAGTTTATAGAACAATTTAAGTTGATGTTACTAAGCAGGTCGAATAAAGTACTTGGTATTTATACAGTGAGTACGGGTGGAATGGCAGGTTGCTTTGTAGATGTAAAGCTGGTGTTTGCGTCAGCGTTATTAAGTTGTGCTCATTATGTGATTTTAGCACATAACCATCCCTCAGGAAACTTACAGCCAAGCGAGTTAGATTTAAGTATGACGAGACGAATTAAAGATGCTGGAAGGGTCTTAGATATTCAAGTATTGGATCATATTATAGTAACAACAGATGGTTACTATTCATTTGCAGATGAAGGTATCTTATAAAAGCAAATCATTATATTAGCAATACAGTTCATTAATTTATTTACAAGGTTACTCTGTTTGTACATAGTTTGCACACAAGAACAATTAAGATGAAAATATGGCTTTTGGAACAAATGGAGAGGGATTTGGGGATTGCTTGTAAGGCAGATGCTCTGAACCAGCTGAGCTAAACTCCCTTGCTTTTGGGTCTGCAAATATAGAAGTTCTAATCTATTCCTCAAAAAAATATTTTCATTTTATATTAAGCTACTGACAATTAGGCGATTGAATTTTTTCAATTGTTTATTAACCACTTTTTGAGCGCTTTACATGGCTATATTCTGACCCGGGCGTGGGTCTTCGGGTAGTATTTCCATCCTGGGGTAGTTAATATAATTAGCATACCATTTAATAGCATTAACCAAGTCAATAGCATCTTCGGCTACAATGTCAATGGTTTCAAATGCAAACAGTTTATTATTTGCATATCCATATAGTTGCAGTTCGTTATCATCCGGACTAAACCTTTCTTTATCAAGGCAAAACACTCTCACTTTCAATCGGGTATCTCTCGAATGAATAACATCCCGGCAGGGATTTTTAGGGTCAGTAGCCAATAAATAAATATTATGGTCCATAAAAACAACAACAATCTTATTGATGTATGGTTTCCTTGAGCTATCATTTATATTAATTTCTGTTGTTAAAAATTAAACAGAGTAAATAATCACCTCATGTTGGGAAGTATTTTCTACAGCACATTGATTATCAGCAATTAAAATCCCGCTTTAAGCGCTTAATTACATTCATTTAGCAATTGGCATTGCATTTGAATTAAACTTATTACCCTTCTCAAAGGGTTGTTTTTCATAGGTAGATGTAGGGCCGAAACACTGCGAGAGTTTTTCGGCCTTTTTTTGTCTAAAAATCCCCCCGTAACCATTATCATTTTATTGTGATCCAAATATTCATTTTCTGCTCACCTCAATAACTTTTTTACCAAAAATAAATTTAGGTAAATTAACCCGCGAGAAAATTACTCCCATTAAGAGTGAATTAATTATTCGTATTCAAAATCTGGCGTATTTAATTAGGCGTATATCATTTACAAAACAAAACTAATTGAAACACTTTTAAAAACTTATCTTATGAAAACAGAATCACAAGAAAGCATATTAAATGCAAATATGGCCCGAAGGTCGTTTTTGCGGTATGCCGGGGTTGGAGTTGCATCAGTGGGCTTATTAGCTACTGCAGCCTGCCACAAGGACCACAAGATCATGCCTACATCAACCTGGATAGACCTTGGTGCTAAAAGCGACTTCGCCATTTTAAATTATGCATACGCATTAGAACAACTCGAAGCCGCATTTTATTTACAGGTTGCAGCCACTCCTTATAGTGGTATAAGCGCGGCAGAAACTGCTTTGTTAACTGATATTCGGGATCATGAGGTTTTACACCGTGAATTTTTTAAAGCAGCCTTAGGAGCAAAGGCCATTCCTGATTTAACACCTGATTTTTCGTCTATTGACTTTACCAGCCGTGCAAAGGTACTGGCAGCAGCAAAAGCATTTGAAGACACAGGTGTTACCGCTTATGATGGGGCAGGATACCTTATTGAAAGTCCTGATTATTTGTTAATAGCAGGAAAAATTGTTTCTGTAGAAGCTCGTCACGCGGCATTGATCAGCAATCTGATCACTCCAGGATCTTTCGCCGGACCCGATGTGATCGACCCTACTAATAGTTTAAACAAATCCGCAACTATCGCAGAGGTTCTTAAGATTGCCAACGGTTTCTTAAAAACTAAAGTTAGTGCATCAAATTATGGTTACGTACCAGCTTAAACCCCATCGCCATGAATTTACTAAACATAATAGAAGAAATCGAAAACATTGATCCGGAAGTTTACGGCAAGCTAAGTCAGCGTCGTGATGTGATCAAAAATATAACCAGCTTTGGTTCAAAAGTGGCTATTGCCGCATTACCATTTGCTGTAGGTACCATGTTTAAAAAAGCTTATGCCGCTGATTCAACAGCGCCATCTGTAATTGATGTATTAAACTATGCGCTTACTTTAGAGTACCTTGAGTCTGCTTTTTACAATGCAGGTGCAGCCAAAGGTACAGCTTTAATACCTGCAGCCGCGGCTACCAACTATTTTAATCAGGTAACAACAGATGAAAACAATCATGTTACATTTTTAAAATCGGTAATTGGTTCACTTGGCGGAACTCCCGTATCTCCACCAGAAATTGATTTAACAGCAGGTAACGGAAGCGGAAACGGACCATTTAAAGATGTATTAACAAATTACAATACATTTCTTGCTGTTGCCCAGGTATTTGAAGACACTGGTGTAAGGGCATATAAAGGTCAGGCTGGCTTTTTGTTAAAAAACCAGGTTGTATTAACAGCTGCACTATCAATTCATGCAGTTGAAGCGCGCCATGCTTCTGCTATCCGCCAAATCCGGTCACAAAAACCATGGATTATCAGTACCGCAAGTTTAGGTAATGATACAGGTTTAGCGCTTGTAAATGGCAATTATGATGGGGAGCAGAATATAACTCAAGGTGGTGTGGATGTTACTAAACTGAAAAGTGTAACTGGCAGCACCACTTCGGTAGCCATAGCTACCGCGGCGTTTGACGAGGCACTAAGCAGCGATCAGGTTCTTGCCTTATTACAGGGAAGCTTTTTAGTTAAAAACTAACTTTCAATTTGCAGCGTTTATAAAACCGGGAGCATATTTGCTGCCCGGTTTTATGCGTTTAAAATT
>NZ_JBFUJG010000212.1:0-6099 GCF_056401495.1 Mucilaginibacter sp. P4_E8 | reverse complement strand
AGATTCAGAAATTCACCGGAAAATATCGCCGTTAGTTATTTATAGAAATTATTATCTGAAAGAAAGTAAAAAGAACAAGGAGAACGACGAACCTGGTACATTGATTCGAAGAACTCGCAGAATAAGAAATCCTTTTAATTATGGGTGGGAAAATATCTGTAAGATTTCGGATGGTAACCCGAGGTTACTTATTGGAATTATTGAAAATTTATTCTTGAATGCAATGAAGGAACAATTTAAAAAAAGAAACTCATTCAGCATTGAATTGCAATCTGACGAAATATATGCAATAAGTAAGCGAACGGTTGAGATTTGGGGTACTCACCCAAACTCCAATCTTGAATCGGGAGTTGACTTGTTTTCATTGAGAAAACTTATTGATCATATTGGTAAGTTTTTTTCAAATCAAATCTTACAGAATCAATTTAACGCGGGGCCTTATGGAACGTTCATTGTGGATAAGAACGTAAATAAAAAGCACATATCTCTAATCAGATTGGRCTTGTTTTTAGGGGCCTTTGTTTTATTAAACCCGGCGGATAACCTTACGGTCAACTCTTTGACAAATAAGAAATTTCGTCTTTCATTCATTCTTTATCCATACTATATGCTACCGATAAGAGTAGAAAGTAAAGCAAATCGTTTATCGGATATATTAAAGACCAAAGTTGATAACCCTGACCAAGGAGAACTTTTCTCAGATGAAAATAGTTAATAAAATCGAAGAGATCGAACCCGAACAGTTGGCTGAAATTGTTTTTGATTTGGCTATCACTTCGTCCGGCTATGAAAGCCGCGCCGTTTTCCTGGACGCAAATTTTAAACTGTTAAGCAAAAGAAAGCTAGTTGTTGCGTTTGATAATTATCAAAATGAACAAGTTCGGCTTCAGAATGACAAGTATTTTGATAAAGTGGGTTATCAAAAAATTTTGACATCTGGGAACAATGATGGTGATATCTTGGAATGGATTAGAGACTTGGATTTTAAGGGTGATATTAATATCCTTATAGATTACTCCTGCATGACACGTGTATGGTATTCCGGGATTATAAAATATTTTGCTCTACTTGAAAAACATGAGTTAAATACGGCAAATTTGTATTTTTCTTACAGTCAGTCAGTATATAGTCCTCCGCCAAAACATTCCATTCCCAATAAATATGTTCAACCAATTAACAATTATTACGGAATTTCTTCACCTCAAAAACCAACAGCATTAATTATCGGACTTGGTAATGAAAATATTCGTGCGTTTGGACTAAAAGAACTATTTGATGCTGAGCCATTCTTGTTCTATACGGATCCATCTAACGGAAATCAATATACTGCAGACGTTGAATATTCTCATCGTGAATTGTTGTCTTTAACGCCTGATGATAAGGTTTTTAAATATCCGTTACATAACATTAATTATTTGCATTTTGTATTGAACTTGCTTTGTAAAAATCTAATTCAAAGTCACAAAGTAGTAATCGCACCTTGCGGTCCTAAACCGTTTGTTCTGGCTGCCTTGTTGAATTCCTTCTTAATGCCGGATACAAGTGTTTGGAGAATAAGTCCTGGCGAAGAAGGAGTTCCATTTGATCATGCACCCTGTGGTAAAGTTTATATTGCAAAAATTACTCTCGAATCATAGGTGGTTGATATTTATACTTTAATTGTGGCCTCGCAGATAAGCGGCAAATCTGTTACCCATTTCGAGAATCCCGCACCGATAAAAAAATTACGATATCAAATAGCCGTTGAAATAATCCCTTTATATAATATACTTATCAAATAAGTAATTTAATAACAATAATTTTTAACTTAACCTTTTATTTATGCAGGCTGAACGATGGGAATTCGTTCAACCCCTAAACCTATACTTTTGTATTACCATGATTGAAAATATAAAGGATATTTCTAATTTAACAGGCCTGTCACGGTTAAAGGGGCGGGTATTCGAAGTTAAAACAATACATCCGGCCGACTTACCGGAATACGTTGAACAAGGATGGGAGCTTTATAAAAAATTAAATAAAACTATTCAGGTTAAAAGAAACAAACAGCATTCATATTTATTGGAAGACCGTGTTTGGAATATGTTTTATAAAATGGGATTTGGACAACTATCGGCCGAAGGTGGTGCACAACTAATTATAAATCCCAAAGAAAAATCTTCACCAAAATCTCAAATTGATATTGTAGCTATTGACCGCGAAGTTGCGATTGCTATTGAATGCAAATCCTCAGCTGACTTTAAAAAACGATTACAATTCCAGGAAGAATTGGGCAAATTTTCACAGATTAAAGATCCATTTATTAAATCTATTAGAAATCATTTTTCAAATGATGGCGTAAAAAAACAGCCTGTGTTTATTATGTTTTTAAGCAAAGCCATCTTAAATGATAATGATAAAGAAAGAGCAAAACAGGCTAATGTGATTCTATTTGATGATGTGGACTTGACCTATTACGAAAACCTAGTTAATCATTTAGGGCCTGCAGCGAAATATCAAATTTTATCAGATATGTTACCAGGTAAAGAAATTCCTGGGCTGTCAATAAAAATCCCGGCAATTAAAAGCAAAATGGGTGGCAATAATTGTTATTCGTTTTCAATCTCACCTGAATTCTTATTGAAAATTGCATATGTTTCACATCGGTCAAAAGGCAAGGCTTCTGATATCAATACATACCAGCGGATGCTTACAAAGTCACGACTAAATAAAATCAGAGAATACCTAAGCGAGGATGGAATATTTCCAACCAACATCATCCTTAATATTGATAAAAGCCGGTTAAATTTTCAGCGAATCAAACAAGAAGGGGAGCAAGACGACGAAATAAATGCAGGCATATTAGGTTGGCTCGATATTAAAGCTGCTTATAAATCCGCTTGGATCATTGACGGGCAACACCGCCTGTATGCTTATTCAGGGCATCCCAAATCCCACAAAAGTAAATTGTCGGTAATGGCATTTGAAGGTCTCAAACCTAGCAAGCAGGCAGAGCTATTTATCGACATTAATGCGAAGCAAAAAAGCGTTAAACAGTCCCTTTTACAGGAATTATTTGCAGAGTTACACTGGGATTCAGATAAGTTGTCTGATCGCGTAAGCGCTATCATATCAAAGTGTATTCAAGATTTGAATAATACTCCGGGCTCCATCTTGTTTAATCGAATTCAAACCACGGATGGCGTAAAAGATTATATCAGGTGCATCACCCTGAAAAGTTTATTTGACCAAATTGAAAAGAAAGGATTTTTTATCGCAAAGGAACGTGGCGGAAATGTGCTAGAGTATGGGCCACTATGGGATGGTAATAACTTGGATACCTTAAAACGCGCAACTTTTATACTTAACTTTTGGCTTGGTGAGGTGGCTTTACTAAATCGGGTTTGGTGGGATTTGGGTTCAGCATTAGGCGGCGGGCTATCGATGAACGATGGGGTAGCTACTATTTTCTCTGTTTTACGGAGCCTATTCGACCTTTTAGAAAAAAAAGGGTTGAAATTAGTAACTTATACAAATCAGGAATTAGCAGATATTATCAAACCGTACAGCATCGCATTAGGCCAATTTCTTGCCAGTTTGTCTGACAGCCAACGAAAAGCATTTAGGGATCTTCGCGGTATTCAAGGTTTAACCTATCGAACGATGCAATGTCAGGTAGGTATGAGAAACATCATGCCTGAATTTAATCCAGAGGGTTTAGATGAATGGCAGAATTTACAAAAGCAACAAACCAATAAGAATGCTAAAGAGATTATTGATCAAATGGAGATTAATCTGCAAACCAATATAATTGATGAATTGAAATTTAATTTAGGAACTGAGGATGAATTATGGTGGTATGAAGGTATTCCACAAGGAATCAGAACCAAAGTTTCTAGCCGTATGGAGGAAGATAAAAACAAAAGAGGTGGAAAGGAATATTATTTCGATTTACTAGATTACAAAAAAATTATTCATGATAATTGGGAGCTATTTGAAAAAAAATTCGGGTATGGGAAAGGCAGCAAAGATAAAAGAACTGATTGGTTTGACTTTATAAACGAGGTGAGAAGAATTGTCGCACATGCTTCTTCAGGAAAAACGGTTAGCATAGAAAATTATCAAAAATTATTAGCCTTAAAGCAATGGCTGGGAATGCAACTTGTGGAAGATTTAATTGAAGAACCTACAACAGATTAATCACTTTTAATATGGACTTAGTATCTTCCGAGCTATCTAAAAAATCTAAATATTAGCCGCAAAACAACTCATACGATCCACGAAAATACGCTATCTTCGTTTAATAATTCAGTTTGGAGTAGTAATTAATGGACGAAGAAAAAGGTTTAGACGATTTGGCGGTTGATTCCAAAATTCCCCATGTATTAAAATACATGGGGTCTAAGAGAGAAATTATAGACTTTGTAACTGCTGCAATTGACGAATTAGGCGTAAGTAATACTTGGTTTTGTGATTTATTTTCAGGCACTAGCGTAGTAGGGGCTTCTTTGAAAGGTAAATATAATATTCATTCCAATGATATACAATCGTATTCTGGTGTATTGGCAAAAACGTACCTTGCCGATTTAAAAACCAACATACCGGTTACGGCAATTGATTTGGTTAAGGAAGAGGCCACAGCGCTTGTAAATGAATTTAGAGCGATGTACTTAGACCTCGATTTTGACTACAATAGCACAAACGATATTAAAAAAATTATTAGTATCGAAAAAGCTCAGCAAGGACTAATTGAAAAAGAATTCCATATCGGCTTTCACTTGTTTGCCAAATATTATTCAGGTACTTATTGGAACTTTGAGCAATGTGTTTGGATTGATTCACTTAGGTGTGTAGCTGAAAAATATAAAGATAAACCATTATATTTTGCCATTATGTCCTCACTAATTTCAGCGATGTCGTACGTATCTCAAAGTACCGGGCACTATGCACAGTATCGAGATATAAACGAAAAGAACATTGATGACATTTTAATTTACAGAAGGAGAAATATCTGGAATTATTTTGAGCGCAAATTTAGAGAATTAAGTATTACCTTAAATGGAACTGCTACTAAGGAATATCGAATAACAAATCTTGATTACTTAGATTGTTTAAGAATGATAGAAAAGGGAAGTATCGTGTATGCAGATCCTCCATATCAATCGGTCCACTATTCACGCTTTTATCATGCTCTGGAAACTCTAGTACGCTATGATTATCCAGCTGTATCCCACAAAGGAAGATATCGTGAAGATCGTCATCAATCACCATTTTGCAAAAAGACGACAGTTAATCAAGCATTTACTGCATTATTTAAAGGAGTAAATGATAAAGATGCGAATTTGGCACTAAGCTATAGCGATACTGGAATGATTAATCTTTTGCAAATTAAAGACTTAGCAAAGGAAATTTTTAAAACCGGCTACAGCGTAACAGTACTAGAAAAAGATCACATCCACAGTAAAATGGGAAGAAGTGACGAGAAACAACAAGATGTAACAGAATATATAATTTTATTCAAAAAGATTTAATGCCTTTGAATGTTGATTTCAGTAGCCTAAAAACATCTTGGACAAAGTATGATATCGTTCAAGTGATGGAAGTCATTTACGACGTCCAGACAATTGAAAAATTTAAAAATAAGGAAGCTGGCATCAATGAGCCGATACTACGGTCTTTTCTTGGAATAGACAGTCTTGCAGATCCAATTCCTGACTATTGGATAAAAATCCAAGATTTCCCTAAAGAAAAAAAACTATTTGCTCTTCTCGCTGCTCTTTTTACACATGGCGGTGTGGTAAATGAGTTTGCAACGAAATTTTCAACGGGAAACATGAAAGGGGTTTTCATACTGGAACCCGGAAAGCAGTATACAAATATTCGAAGCGCATTAATTGAATCTGAGGCAGCCCAACCTATTTATAGGCGAACCAAGAACGTTCCATTTGATTTTTCTCCAATTTATCAAAATGGAGAAGTAGGAACTTTGTTTAAAGAAGTTCTACGAGAACGTTTAAGCAGGGTTGCAAATAAAGAACTTAATGAAGAAGAGTTTTACGAAGCAAGCATTCATAACAACTTCCCGGACGCTTTAAGTTTAACCAAATCTCAGTATGGTTT
>NZ_JBFUJG010000211.1:0-6269 GCF_056401495.1 Mucilaginibacter sp. P4_E8 | reverse complement strand
GCCCAGACCGGTTATAATTACGATGCGCGTAGTAAGTAAGGTCAACCAGCTTTATCAATTTTTATAGTATTTGATGGCCAATAACTTCAATGGGAAAAACAAACCCCGGTAAATATAATTTGATCTGTTTAACCAGGTCATCCATATTTCCATCTATATATTTATAAGCGTCATTCATTTTAATTAAACTAAAATGCCTGCCCTTAAGGTGATGCGTCAATTGTGCTAATAATTCCTGATCAAACAACCTGATATTACCCCGGTGCATAACCAGCAGCAGATCTGCCGGTACAACTTTATAAAAAGCATCGAGATCAACGGCGCCTTCTTTTCTCCGGGCTATAACTATATCGGCATCTTTGCCACTCTGCAATTCACCGGTGTTTACCTCCCATATTTTTGCAGGATTAATATTTAGTGAATCATATAATTCTTCGTCGGTTAGCAACCCAGTTTTGCGGGCCATGGCTATATGATCCCAAATGTTCCAGTTACTGGTAAGGGTAGAGTCGGTACCGAATATAATGCTGGTATGCTGTTTTAATAGCTGTATAGCCGCGGTTTTATTCAGCAGAAAATAGTTTGATTGCGGGCACCATACGATGCCTTTAAAATTAACAGCTTGTTGCGCTGTCATGGCAACAGCATGGATGCCTACTAAATTTCTATGCAGCTTATTCCAGTATATCAGGCGGTCAATTTCATCAGAGGCAGCCTCATCTGTTCCTTCGCCGGTATGGATCACTACAGGTAAGTTTTTTTTTAGGGGATTGTTCAATTTAAGTTTCCAGGCTTTTTCAAATGCCGCCGAATGCAAGTCGTGAGTATCTTCGTAAACGGTAATAGGCGCATTGTTAATGGTTAAACGTTTGCCATGGTTAACAACAGTTGTTACCCCACAGAGCAGGTTTTTATATATGCCCCAAAGTATACGCAGATGAGCCGGAACCTTCAATACATCCCTTATTTCCTGCTTAAATTGCTGATGGATATAGGCTCCCCATTCGGTATAATTTTTATAAATACGATTACCTAACTGCGGGAACAAGTTAAAATCAAGATGATCATGAGAATTTATAAGCCCCGGGAAAACTATAGCATCATCAAAATGAAGCTGTACAGCAGTAGCATCAGTTATTGTTTCAGGAGTTATTTTATCAATTTTGCCGTGACTTATCCTAATATTCACTGCTTGCCCACTATTAGCCAACTTCGCACCACGGAGTATCATTTATTCTTTCTTTAAGTGGATGCCATATATTACCGGAAAGCCTTTATACTTTTCATACACATGCAAAGCATCTTGCCTGGCGTAAAAAGGTTTCATGCTTTCGTCTATTTTAATCTCCTCCTGGCTCAATAAATGAAAACCGTTTTTTAGCAGTACTTCCTTAATGGTATAAATAGGATGAACATGATTTTGCACTGCCAATACCGCATTGTTATGCTTAAAAGTTCTTTTGCCGCCAAATGCCAGTGTATGTGGATGAAAATCGGTGATGATCATTTCGCCGCCATTTTTTAGTAAGCGGCACCATGCCAGCATAGCCTCCTCAATATCTTCAATGTGGGCTACAGTAAGGGTAGATACTATTACATCGAAAGCATCATCGGGAGTATTCATGAACAGGTTATCGGTAATGAGGCTGGTATGTGCTGCCGGGTACTTTTCCTTTAATTTCCCGAGCATTCCGCCAGATACATCAAAGCCGGTTAAACCCGCAGGCTGTTTGTTAAACATGGCTGGCCAGTGCCTGCCTGTACCGCAACCAATATCAGCTACCTGTTTTCCTTTAATATCCACCTGGCTAATGAGGTATGAAAATAACTGGCCATCAAGGTGTAACATCAGGTTATCAGGTTGCATGTCATATTCAGCCGACCACAGGTCATAGGCTTCTACAACACTTTTTTCGGTTACTGCCGGGGCAGATACTTTGCTTTTTATGTAATTTTTTATGGTGGCTAACATAGTATMAGTCTTTATAACAATTACGGGTTTTCGGGGCTTAAGGTTGCCCGTAGCTTTTTTATTATTATCACAGGCAACCACTGCTAATTGTAGAGCGTATTATATAGTAAACGATTTACATTTTTTTACAATTTGGGGTTGTATGAGCGATGGATGTAAAATGCCATCGCTTATTATTTGAAAGCCTTAAAAAATGTCGGGTTTAGTATAAATAGTCAGTGATTATTAATTATCAATATGGTAACAAAGAAGATCAATAAAGTAATACTTTTTAATCCTAAAAGTGCTATAGCCAAATACCGGATCCCCAATTCCATTTTAAATATTGCAGCTTCTATTGAAGGCAAATATGATTGGGCAATTGTTGATGGAAACTGTGAGGCAGATCCATTGCAAAAGATGGAAAGCTATTTAAAAACAGGCGAATACGGATATATAGGCTTTACCGTAATGCCTGGCCCGCAGCTAAAGCAAGCTATCGAATTATCGAGAGTTATTAAAGACCGCTATCCCTATACTACCATGATATGGGGCGGATATTTTCCCTCAACCCAGCCTAATGTAGTTTTAAATTCAGGTTATGTTGATTTTATCATCAACGGTCCCGGCGATAATGCCTTTCCGCTGTTGATTGATTCTCTTGAAAATCATAAACCTTACGAGTTTATCAAAAACCTGATCTATAAAGCAGATGGTAAGATAACTAAAACCATAAAAGAAGATCTGCTTGATCAGGATTCATTACCGCCATTGCCTTATGATAAGCTGAATAACTTTTATCCTTTAGGTAAATTTTTAGGCAAGACTTACCTGGGCGAACATACTATGGCTTACCATTCCAGTATTGGCTGCCCTTTTACCTGTTCTTTTTGCGCGGTAGTACCTATTTACGAGGCAAGATGGAAGGCTAAGTCGGCCCAAACCGTTTATAAGGATATTAAATATATTAAAGATAACTGGGGAGCAGATGCCATTGAATTTCATGACAATAACTTCTTTGTGTCTGAAAAGCGTTCGGTAGACTTTTCAAAACTTATTAAACCCGAAGGCATGACCTGGTGGGGTATGGCACGTATTGATACGATGGATAAGTTTAAAGACTCATCTTTGGAGCAAATACGTGAAGCCGGCTGTAAATGTATCTTTTTTGGTGCCGAAAGCGGCAACAACGAAATTCTGGAGCAAATGGATAAAGGCGGCACCCAAACCGGCGAACAGATTATCCGTTTTGCCGAGCGGTTAAAACAGTTTGATATTATTCCCGAATACTCTTTCGTATTAGGCACACCGGCTGCAACTCCCGAAAAAGTGCAAAAGCAAATTGATTTTGAGATCAATTTTATCAAGCGCGTAAAAGAGGTTAACTCTAAAACGGAGATTGTTATATACACGTATACACCTGTACCTACAGAAGGATCAGAGTTATACAAACAGGTTTTGGAACAGGGTTTTGCATATCCACAAACTTTAGAGGATTGGATAAGCCCCGCCTGGGAAAATTTTGACTTGCGCAAGAATCCTTTAACTCCGTGGATCAAACCTGAAATGATTGATAAGATCAGGAATTTTGAAACAGTGTTGAATGGCGTTTATCCTACGGTTACCGATATAAAGCTTAATGATCTGAAAAGAAGATCGATAAAGCTGCTGTCAACCCTGCGCTACAAAACAAACATGTACAAGTATCCATATGAAATAAAGCTGCTGCAAAGGTTTTGGCAATACCGTCAGCCGGAGATACAGGGTTTTTAAATTAGCCTTAAAACTTTGAAAGAAACCAAAATTGATATGACCCCAAACGCTGCCCCAATAACTGATGAAGCATTGGAGGAAATATATATTGCTATACGCGAAAAGGAGGGAAGGACTTATACTGATAAGCAGGTTGCCCAGTTACCTCATATTGATGCCGGACACCGGTACTATAAAGAATGGAGGGTGCGGCAACGCTCATCCCAGCGATTGATAACCCACCTGAAAGAAATGCAAAAGCCGCTCAGTATCCTGGAAATTGGTTGCGGCAATGGATGGCTTTCGGCCAAACTTGCTGACATACCTTATGCAAAGGTAACCGGGCTTGATACCAACCGTATTGAAATTGAGCAAGCGCGTAGGGTGTTTAAAAAATCTAATTTGCAATTTATTCAGAAGGGGTTTAACCCGGGTACTTTTAACAACGGGGCAAAATTTGATGTGATCATTTTTGCCGCTTCACTGCAGTACTTTCCGTCGGTAAGGGTAATAATGGGCGACGCGTTTTCATTACTAAATCAGGATGGTAAGGTACATGTGCTGGATACACCGTTTTATCATAAAGAGGACGTTAGAAAATCGGTGACGCGATGCCGTCAATATTATAAGGATATGGGCTTTGAAGTTATGGCCGATCATTATTTTCACCATGCACTACAAAAATTTAATGCTTTTAAGCATAAGATATTGTTTAATCCCGGTGGCTTTTGGAACAGGTTGGTTAAAAAGGATGTTTTTTATTGGATAATGTTAAAACCTTAACTATGGCAGGCCAGTCATTATACCATACTTTTAAGCGTTACCGCACACTGCAAACGCACATGATATCAGCATTGCCTATTGTGATACTGATGCCGCATAGCGCCTGTAATTGCCGTTGTGTGATGTGTGACATCTGGAAGGATAACAAAAACCTGAAGCAATTAACCGAGGCGGATATCAGTGGGCTGCTAACGTCCCTCAAACAGCTTGATACCAAACAGGTGCTCATGTCTGGCGGAGAGGCTTTGCTAAATACCAATTTTTTTGTACTATGCCGCATACTTAAAAATGCAGGTATAAAAGTAACGCTGCTTACAACCGGTTTATCCATAAAAAGCCATGCAGAACAACTGCTTACCTGGGTTGATGACCTTATTGTTTCGCTGGATGGGGATGAGGCACTGCATGATGCTATCAGAAACATACCCAATGCATTCCGCAAGCTCAGAGAAGGGGTGGAGCATATTAAAAAATTAAATCCTGCTTACCGTATCACCGGGCGCACGGTGATACACCGGCTTAATTACCGCAATTGGCCGGCAATTATAGCAGAGTCAAAAAAGATGGGGCTTGATCAGGTAAGTTTTTTACCAGCTGATGTAAGCAGCCATGCTTTTAACAGGCAACAAGCCTGGACCGAGCCTAAACAAGATGAGATACTGATACCAGAACATGAACTACCTGAACTAAGCGAGGTGATCAGTTATTTATTCGCGGAGTACGAGGAGGAATTTGATAATGGCTTTATTGCCGAAAGCCGCGAAAAGATCAAGAATATATATCATTATTACGCCGCGTTTTACGGGCATAATGCTTTTCCTTTTAAAAAGTGCAATGCACCCTGGGTATCAACCGTTGTTGAAGCTGATGGAGCCGTAAGGCCCTGTTTTTTCATGGAATCAATGGGTAACATCAGGGATACATCGCTTCACAATATTTTAAACAGCGCCGAGGCCATTGCGTTTCGCAGATCGTTGGATACTTTAACACACCCAACCTGCTTAAAATGCGTTTGCTCACTTAACCTGTCACCATTAACCAATATTGCTTAATCAATGGAACAGTTAAATAATATACTTTTTACGCATTCTTATTTTTTGCGTTTTGACCCTAAACAATGGGCGCAGGGACAACCGTATCCGCCATTAGGCACGTTGTACGCTGCTTCCCTAATGCGGCAGAACGCATATAAGGTATCACTTTTTGATACCATGTTTACGCATACTCCTGATGAAGTTATAGCAGCTATTGATGAAACCCAGCCCGGTTTTTTTGTGATATATGATGATGGCTTTAACTATCTTACCAAAATGTGCCTTACCAACATGCGCGAGGCTGCATTTAAAATGTGTAAGCTGGCAAAAGCCAGGGGTTGTACGGTCATTGTATCCAGCTCTGATTCAACCGACCGTTTTAAAGAATACTTACAGGAAGGTGCCGATTTTGTGATCATAGGCGAGGCGGAGCACACCCTGCTGGAACTGGCTAATGCCATTAAAAAAGGAACGGAAGATTTCTCTGATATACAAGGACTGGCCTATACTAAGCAGGGTGCGCCGTTTAAAACTTTTGCCCGGCCGGTACTTAAGGATCTTGATAGTTTACCTTTACCCGCCTGGGACCTGGTTGATATGACCCCATATCGCGAATGTTGGTTAAAACACCGGGGATATTTTTCTTTAAATGTAGGTACTACACGTGGCTGTCCCTTTAAATGTAACTGGTGCGCCAAGCCTATATATGGCAACCGTTACAATTCGCGCAGTCCCGAGGACGTGATCAC